>CAZTPB010000059.1:6249-11760 GCA_964614555.1 uncultured Bacteroides sp. | reverse complement strand
CACATATCGGTGGCGGGCATCTCCACCACGCTACCGCTGATGTCATCATCATCGCACGCAGTGAAGAACACCGATGACAGCCCCAACACAAGGCAGGGCATCATCCGGAAGAAATTCTTTATCTTGTTGTTCTGCATAGTTCTATTTCTGTTTTATTGGGGGGAATCAATCAGTTTACCGTAGCAAAGCCATTCGACATGGCGGCCTGTTGTACACTCGCAGGAATGCGTGTGGGATCCGACGGGTTCGGCTCAATACCGCTACCTTGCGACTGGTCGGGCACCTGAATGATGCGGCGCAAATCACCCGACTTCAGCGTGTCGGTTGGATGCGTTGCAGAGGTATGCACGACGGGAATGTCGTAGCGACGAATGTCAAACCAGCGGAATCCGGTGCCAAGGTATTCGGCACGACGCATCACGAGGAGAGCATTCACATAAGCATAACAAGTATCCTGATCACCGTTTTCAATGGCAGTGAAGTCGCGGAAATAGGGTTTGAGACGGATGGTGCTCTTCCAATCGGCGTTGCTGGTGTTCTTGCCATAGTGGAACATCACATCACGGGCAACAACAGGCTTGCCTCCCCAACTGTTCAGGTCGAGACGCTTGGAAAGATAGGTATTCATGTCACTCAAAGCCTCATCGTAGTTACCGAGCAAGGCATTAGCCTCAGCACGGTTGAAGAGAGCCTCCTCCATGGTGATAAGAGGAATGACGGCCACGTAGTATCCGATGTTGGCATTAAGACTGATTTGCTGGAAATAGCTCCGCCAAATGGGACGATGGATGAGGTAGTCATATCCTCCGGCAGTCTTGAATGCCCAATCGTATCCGAAGATACCGTTGAGATAGACCGTCTGGCGGATGCCGGCAGTCAGTCCGTAGCGCCAATAGGGCTGGTAGCTCATGTTAGAGATGCAGGCCACCAAAAGCAGGTTAGCCGGTTCAGCCGACGAAGTGTAGAGGGTCTGAGCATCATAGTAGTCGCCCATGTAGTCGCTGGCAGGGTCGTTGAGCTGACGGAGCATGCTAGCTGTAGTCTGAGTGCCGGTGTGTACGTCACCCAACACTCTGTCGGCATACTCCAATGCCTTGCGGAAGTTCTCGTCGCCACCTTTCCATAGGTAGAAGCGGGAGGCGAAAACATTGGCAGCCTTACGGGTAAAATGGTAGGCCGGTGCTTCCTTGTAGCTGGCAGGCAACAGGTCGATGCCCTCCAAGAGGTCGTCTTCAATCTTTTGCCAAGTCTCGGCCAAGGTACCACGGTGGTAGAGAGGGTCGAGTGTCGATTCCGGATCGGTGGCATAGGGTATGCCCAACTCCGTGTCGGCAGTAGCGGGATTGTAGGGAGCACAGAAGAGGTTTGCCAGCATGAAGTGTGCATAGGCACGACAAAGCAGGGCTTCACCACGAGCATGACGCACCTCTTCTCCACGACCTTCAGCCTCAAATTTCTCGATGGCCTCGAGGGCATGATTGGTGGCAGCAATAGCTGCATAGGCATTCATCCAATAATTGGTGGATGTCCCTTGGTAGGTTTCAGATGAGGTGCGCCACAAATAGGGTTGTTCGATTTCGGGGTCGTTGAGGATGGAGCTGAGTCCGCGGTCACCAGCATTATCGGACATGGCTTCACAGAAAGCGAAGTCTGCTTCGGGATAGGCCGACACCAACAGTTTCTCTACGAACTCCGGAGAATCCAGATAGACGCGGTTGTCCGGATCCTTGTCCAAAAAGTCGTCGCACGAAGCGAAGGCCAGCGGCATGAGAGCGGCAACGGTCCAGTATTTCATTCTATTCTTCATTGTCATTCGTCTTTGTTTTTAATCGGTTTAGAAGTTTGTACTAACCTTGAAGGTTATCTGCTTCGGAGTAGGCATGGCCACACCACCGGAAGAGATGAATTCAGGGTCTTGCCCGTTGAGTTTGCTGTCGCTATAGACAAGCCAAAGATTGGAAGCTGTCAGGCGGCACTGCAGGTTGTCAAGTCCGATTCCCTTCACCCAAGGTTGCGTGAAGGTGTAACCCAAAGAAAGTTCCTTCAGACGGACAAATCCGCCATCAGCCACGCGCACATCCGAATAGTTGTAAGCATTGTAAGCATAGGCTATCTGTGAATTCTCAGCGACCTGACGGGCTGAAGCGATAGTGGGCACATTGGTCTTGAGTTCATCGCCAGGCACCATCCAACGGTCGTTGAAGCTCTTGCTCATGGCCTGCATATCATCATACGATGAAGAGAACTGTGGATTCAGACGTACTTTGTTACCGAACTGGTAGGAGAAGAAGATGTTGGCCGTCCAGTTCTTCCAACGGAAAGAGTTGCGCAAACCTCCGGTGAGGGTAGGATCGACTGAACCTTCATACTTGAGGTACTCGGTACCGTTGCGATCCTGAAAGTTGATATCGTAAGTAGTCACCTGACCATCCTGGTTGACAATTTGGGGCAAGCCCTCTTCTGAAAGTCCGGCAAAGCGGTAAGAGTAAAGTCCGCGAATAGGCTTTCCTTCCACTGCCACACCCTGAGGCATACACATGGAGATAGCGTTATAGACGGCAGTAAGTTCGGTCACTTCGTTCTTTGCGTGGGCAATGGTGAAATGGCTGCTCCAATTGAAGTCCTTCTTCACAATGTTCTGCGTAGAAAGAGTGGCTTCGATACCCCATGCCTTCGATTTTCCGAGGTTTCCCCACTTGGAACTCATACCTCCGACACCGGAAGTATAGGCCAGACCGATGAGGTCGAATGTATGTCGTGAATAGACATCCATTGCCAAAGAGATTCGCTCATCGAGGAAGCCCATGTCAAGGCCGACATTCAGTTCATACTGTTTCTCCCATGTAAGGTCGTCGTTGGCCAAACTGTTGATGTAGATGGAGGTCTCCACATCCGAACGGTTGGCATTGGTCAAGGGACGCCAACTGTCGCCGTAATAATATTGTACGTAAGAGTTGGACACTGGGCCGAGGTCGGCTGTCAACCCGTAAGAGGCACGCAGTGCCAACGAAGAGAATATGTTCTGGTCACGCATGAAGTCTTCAGCTCCGATGTCCCACTTGCCGCTGACACTCCATGTGGGAAGCCAACGGGCATCCTTGGAACGTCCCATACGATTAGAACCGTCGTAGCGGCCAATGAAATTGAGTGTGTATTTCTCCTTGTAGGAAAGAGCCACGTTGGCAAAGAGTCCGACAGCGCGATCATAGGTTTCGGCGAAGCCGTAGTATTCAGAGCCGTTGACCAACAGTTCCTGAATCATGCGGTAGTCGAGCACAGGACTTCCACCTCCACTCCAAGAATATCCATATCCGTCGTTCCATCCCGAAGAGCGGTTAGTGCGGCGCATATCGGCACCAATCATCGGACAGATGCGTAAGTCTTCCGTGAGCATGGCATCATAGTTGGCCGTAGCACGCAGATAAAGACTGTTCATGGTCTGATCCTTGGTATTGTAGAATCCGCCATCAGTCATCACCACTTCGGGCAATGCATCAGGATTTTCGGGATCGCGATAAAGGAACTTGTTGTTCTCGGCCATCGTAGCGTTGTCGGCAGCACGGTAAGCATTAGCAAAATTACTGTCGTCATACACACGTCGTCCCTGATGTGTAGAATTGACGCTGTAAGCCATCAATCCGTTCAGAGTCAACCCCTTGATGGGTTTCCATTCCAATTCGCCCTGAAACTTGATGTCATACTGGTCGATGTCCATCGTGTTGAGATCCTGCTCGGCCAAAATGTTGAAGGGGGCGTAATATTGGCGGTAATACTGGTAGTTGCCGTACTGGTCGTAGGGCGACATGGCACGGCTCGTTGTGGTAGCATAGCTGAAGGGGTTGATGTCAAAGTCGCGTTCATACTCTCCCGTCACCACATTCTCCACACGGTCGAGGGCATTGAATCCCTTCTGGTCGCGGTAAGAGGCATTTGACAAAAGGGTCAGTTTCAAAGTCTTGCTGATGTCGTAAGAAGCACTCATCGAAGCGGTATAGAGGTTGAGAGCCTCGGCATTGGTCCAACCCGGGTCGTTGCGGTAGCTGAGCGACACGCGGTAAGAACCTTTGTCCGTACCCCCCGTGATGCTCAAACTGTGCACCTGCTGGATGTTGTTGTTAAAGAGTTCCTCAAACCAGTCGGTATTGAGATTTTCCATGTAGCGCTCGTAGCCGGCAATGGCTTGCGGTGTGTTGGAGAGTTGTCCTTTGTAAATCATGTCGTTCATCAGGAAGTAGCTACCTCCGTTCATCACTGTACCCGCCGACATATCAGCGTGGTAAAGCCATCCTTTGGCCTTCATCTCCTGATAGACCGACATCTGCTCCTGCGAGTTCATGATGTCGTACTGCGAATAGGAGGGACGGATACGGTAAGTGAATTCGCCCGAATAGGTGAGCGAAGTATGTCCCTTCTTTCCACGTTTGGTGGTGATAACGATGGCTCCATTGCGGGCACGGGCACCATAAAGACCCACAGCATTGGCATCTTTCAGAATCTGGAAATCCTCAATGTCCTCCTGATTGAGTCCGGCAATACGCGAACTCAACATGGTAGCAGCGTCACCGGATGAGAGGTCATCAGCAGTCATTTCCTGCACATCTTCCAAGATTACACCATCGACGACATAGAGCGGAGCCGTATTACCATAAATGGTAGATGGAGCGCGCACGCGCAACTTAGGTGCAACACCGAACGTACCTGACACAGATTGCACCTCCACACCAGCCACCTTGCCTTGTAGCGAGTGCGAAATGTCAGCCACACCGGCTATCTGTGCATCATCTACCGTCACTTTCTGTGCCGAACCGGTGAACATCTTGCGGTCTATCTTTTGGAAACCGGTAACGACAACGTCTTCAATCACCTCTGTGTCCGAATGGAGCACAATTCTCATTCCCGTTTTGGGTGCCACTTCCTGTGTCTTGAACCCCATATACGAGACGACCAGTTTCTTGGTTCCTTCAGGGAGGTCAAGCACGAATTTTCCATCGAAATCCGTGACTGTACCCACCGAAGGATTCTCCTTACACTGGATGGCTGCACCAATGATTGGTTCATTGTCCTCGCCCGAAATCACCACACCACTGGCTTGCTGTTGGGCAAGCGCACTGAAGGGGAGTAGCAGAGACAAGACCCACAAACTCAATTGTTTCTTCATCTTTTATATTTTATCATTCAACCTTTTCACTAACGAGATAGCGCTGATTTTCATTTTACCAAAAATTTACCGCTGAGAGCATTTTTTCCATTTTCCACCACACGATAGAGATAGATTCCCTTGCTCATTCCTTCCAACGGGAGACTACCAGCCTCGCTGTTCAGACGAAGCTCCTTCTGCATTTGTCCTGCCACATCAAAAATCTGCAGACTACGGGCAGCGACATCGGAGAAGTTGTAATAAAACACATTGTCCTTGGCATACACAACGTGGGCACCGGTCTGTACACCGGCAATGTTGGCAGCCAACACCTTCTCATCGTTGGTGAAGGTGATGGTGGCTGAGATTTTCTC
>CAZTPB010000059.1:0-6149 GCA_964614555.1 uncultured Bacteroides sp. | reverse complement strand
GCAGCCAAAAGCGTAAAAATTTTCTTCATAAGTTATCTTTTTTGTTATTATTCGTTTTTTGATTTCCTCCGTTCACTTCACCACCTTGGCCTGTGCAGCCTGCTGCACCCCGTCGCTGTCATAGACGAACGCCACCACGGAGAGGTTGTCCGTGTTCCAAGAGTCGTCGAGGGCAAACTCCTGCACCGACACACGCTTCACTTCGCCCAAGGCCAATGCCACATCCTCGCCCCACGTGCCGTTGATGGCATCGCGGAAAATGTGGTTGTGCACATAGTCGGCCTGCATCGTTCCGCTCGGAAGGATCTGCGGAGCCTTGATGCTGTCTTCCACCAACCAAAGTTGCAGTTTGCCGCTGAGGTCAGCCAGTGCTTCCATCTCCACCTCCACAGCGACAGATGCTTCTGAAACCGTGGCTGCTACGGCCAAATTCAGACAAGATTCGCGCTTGAGTTCTTCATACACCGTACCGCCCCACTGCTGGTAGTTCTTCAATCCGCCACGACGGTTAATCATACCTGCCGGATAGCTCTCTACGCCGGCACTGGCAGCATACTCATCTCCTTCGGGCTGCTTCAGTCCCACCGGAGCCAAGAAAGCCTGTTGCCCGGCGTGAATGGCCACCACAATAAGGTTTTCGTGGTAGTTGTCATGCAACGCTGCGGCCTCAGCATGTGCGTTGGGACAGTTGAGGCAGGCCTGTCCGGTGTAGTCTTCGAGCAACACTACGCGCTGCGACGTGATGCCCTCCACTTCCACAAAGCGGTCTTCCACGTCAATATTCTCGCAAGCCGCGAACATGGCGGCCGCTATACCTATTATATATATAAGCTGTTTCTTCATTGTCGTTTAAAAACTGTAGTTATACGATACGTTCACTCCCTTGCTGGCCGGCACATAACGGCAGACACCGCCCGAACAATTGTACCCGGCCCGTGTGCGTCCATAGCCCGCCATGATACGATGAGCCTTGTAGTTGAATGTAACACTGCCCATATAGTAATGCTCGCGGTCGCCATAGGCTGTACCACCGTCAATAGATGGCTTGCCATACATGTCGCTGACGGTGAACATCAGATAGGGCAACACGGAGAGTTCGAGCAGACCATACATCCAGTCTCCACTCTCGTGCGAAGTGGTAAGGTACTGCACTTCGCCGCGCAGAGTCAGTTTCTTATTGAACTGGTATTTTCCCTCACCCACAAAGATATCGGAGTTGATCATACCCCCATGTCCTTCGACGACCGTCTGGTTGTACCGTTGGTTCATGTACATCAGGTTCAGTTTAAAAGCCTTGCTCAGCTTCTTTTCCATCTGCACGTTGATGTCCTGATAGTAGGTGTCATCGCCCAATTTGAAGAATGATGAAGTGTAGCCATCGGTACCCATGCCACCACCATCCACGGGTTCACGGTCGATGGAACGGATGTAGCTGACGTTCAGTTTCAGACTGGTACCGTATTTTCCTCCGAGCAGCGTCTTGCGCTTGAAAGTGTATCCGAATTCTCCCTGAAAAGCCCATTCGCCATCAGCCATCTGTGTAGCATAGGGATAAAGGGCAGCCAGCGCATAAGTATGTTGGTAGGCAAAGGCCGGCATATGGTTGATGAAAGCACCTGTACCGATGCCTGAACGGCGACTGCGGAACGACATATCCTCGCTGCGCTTGGCCTGCAAAAGTGCACTCATGCCACGCTTCGAATAGGAGGCAGAGAGCATCAGCGCGTTACCTTTCTTATATATATAGCCGTTGTCGAACGAGGGGTCCTGAGCTTTCATAGCATATTCGGCAAGAAGGCTGTAGTTACCCATTTGAAAGCGTGAGCGCACATCGAAGGCGGTCACAGTTTCGGGTTGGTTAAGGCGGAGCACCCCACTGCCCTTCGTCAGTCCGGGATCTTCGTCCTCATGCTTGGCTACAAACGAAGCACCCACCATCCAGTTGATACCCTTCTCCTGCATTTTGTCGCTGAAGCGGTCGATGTTCACTTCAGCATCGGCTCCGCCCACCAGATAGTGGTCATCCCAATCCCAGTAGCGGCGTTGCACACCGCCCAACACTTTGAGGCTAAGCCCGTCAAGAGCAAAGATGTTCAACCGGAGTCCGCGCAAGGCATTGTCGATACCCAGACTGCGTTCTTCGTAGGTACGGAAAATGAATCCGCTACCAAACTGGTCGTACAGGTCACCGAGGGTGACCTCCACTCCCTGCTCAAACTTTGCCTTCAGGTAAAGATTGGAAACTCCCCACCCCTCAAAATCGCGTTCGAATCCCGGCAACGGATATTCCAGATATTCCACACGCGCTCCGGCATCGATGTATTTGCTACGCAGATGCAGGTCGGCATAAGTATTGGTCAAGAAATCGGAGTTAGTGTCATACTTTGTACCGATTTCCTTGTCATCTTCCGGAAACAACATATCACTCTGAATGCTACCACTCAAAGTGACCTTGTTTTCCTGTGCGGCAGTGCCCACAGCAATCAGTGCCATACCAAGTATGGTCACCCCTCTTGTTATTTTCAACATTCTCTAATATTTACTCCTTATTTTACGTCGGACTTGCAGCCCCTTATTTTTTATTGGCCACGAGTTCTCTCACCGTTTCAATCAGATGTTCTTCAGCCCCTTCGGTATATCCGCTACGCTGATCGATAATCTTACCCTCACCGTCGAAGATAAATACATGAGGAATCATGTTTACCCCCAATGCACGTTTGAAGTCACTATTCGGATCAAGCAACACCTCATACTCCCATCCGGCAGCATCCACCATCGGTTTCACCTTTGCAACCTGATGTGCCTGATCAATGGATACTGCGATAACTTTCACACCGGTTTCGTCCTGCCAATCAGCATAATTTTCGTGGATAGCTTTCAATTCGCGATTGCAGGGTTTGCACCATGTAGCAAAGAAACTGATGATAAATGGTTTGCCTTCGTTGTTCAACATGGCAGTGTCGATAGTTTTTCCTTCAAGGTTTTTCAGTTTTACGGAAGGAAGTTGTGCATACAATGCAGTCCCTAACAAGACCAAGACTGCCAGACTGAAAAGTTTCTTCATTTCATTACTCTTTTTTATTTCGGATGCAAAAATAAGTATAAACATCGAATAAAGAACCTATTTTGAGTTAAAATATTGCAATTTGTTGCTTATATTTCAAAATCCCCCTATTTTTGCGAACGTTTTAACACAAGATTTGCTAAAAAAGGAATAAATATGAAAAGAATATTCTGTTTTTTGATTACATTTTTGCATTTTGCCATTGTGCCACTATTGGCTCAAACGACAGCCAAAGCCACTATCCGCACCTTCACATTTTCCGAAACAGTTTACATCAACAAGCTGTCGGACAATGGACGTTGGGCTGTAGCCAGCGGTGTAGATGCCAATGACAACACGTTAGAGAACTATCCCTATCTGTTGGACATCGTCAACAACAAATCGTACAGTCTGCTGAATGAGACAGAGAAACTTTCAAGCCCCGACTGCGGTGTGCGCGATGTCACCGATGACGGCTCCATCGTCGTAGGTTCTTGGCAAGGGAAGCCGGCCATTGGTCTGATTGGCAGCGACTTCAACTGCACATGGAAACAGCTGCCCCTACCTGAAGGACTGGAAGATGCCAAGGGGTACGTCACAGCAGTCACCCCCGATGGCAGCTGCATGGTAGGTGTGGTGAACAACAACAGTGACGACCTGCTTCGCTACGAGGAGCACCCTGTGATGTGGCGCAATGGAGAGGTCGTAGAAATGCCCGGAATGCCCAAAGGACGAGAACTGTCAACGGGCAAAGAATTTGAAATGAACCGTCCGCTCGACATCTCGGCTGACGGCAATATCATCATCGGTTGTCTGATGTTCATTTACCCGGAAGACATCCAGCACTATGTCTATAACGTGGCAGAGCAGGCCTCCTGTATCATCGGCACCGGCGATTTTGCCGCCACGGGCAGCAGTATCACCAGTGCTGCTCTGAGCACCAATGGCGAATGGGTGTGCGGTGTGGCACGCTTCATTACACAAGTAGAGGGATCGGACTACCCCGACCAACAGGAGGTGCCTTACAGGTACAATGTGAAGGAACAAAGTTTCACGGCTTACTCCGACAGCCAGCACCATGGAGTGGGAGCCACCGCCGTGTTTGACAACGGCCTGTTGGCCACCGCCTCACCCATCGGCAACCCCTACCGCACAACAGCCTTCCTCATCGGAGACTACTACTACAACCTCGATCTCATCCTGAGTGAGCGTTACGGCATCGACTTCGTGAGCACCAGCGGCCTCGACAACACGGGACTGCCCATCTCCGTATCAGCCGACGGGCGCACCATTGCTTGCTTGGCCGTCAACGAAGGCAACCATGTGGTCATCCTGCCCGAAACCG
This sequence comes from uncultured Bacteroides sp., assembly GCA_964614555.1. Taxonomy (GTDB): domain Bacteria; phylum Bacteroidota; class Bacteroidia; order Bacteroidales; family Bacteroidaceae; genus Phocaeicola_A. The sequence goes on along the minus strand of CAZTPB010000059.1, from coordinate 1,761 downwards.
TTGAAGAGGCTGCCAAGGGGGTCAACCTTTTGGCTAAGAACTATGTATCACCGGTCACCGGCTCGTTCTTCTCCACTTTGCGGAGCATCACCGTCACCTTCGACAAAGCTCCTTCCATCGTCAGCTCCAACGCAGCCAGACTCACCGAATACGGCAGCCAGACGGTTCTCCGCCAGTCTGTCTCCATCGCCCCCACGACGGAGGAAGCCGACTGCAAGAGTTTCTACATCAATTTCCGTCCCTACCAGTTGCAGGATGGGGTCACCTATGCCGTCACCATTCCGGCGGGCACTTTCCGCTTGGAGGGGAACGATTGCTACAACCCCGACATCACCGCTTACTATACCGGACGCAAGGACGAGCCGGTACACGTGGTGGCCGTCAATTTGGAAGACGGCATGGAGGTGACGTCGCTGAGCTATAACTCGCCCATATCCATGCAGTTCGACACCCAGCTCTCGTTGGTTGACGGAGCTGTGGGAGCACTCTATCAGGAGGGAGTGTCCACCCCCATCAGCGAACTTACACTGGCCACCTCATCCTACATGATGGCGGCCTATCCGGCTACCAAGCGAAACCTCTACAAAGGGGTGAACTACATCGTGAAGATTCCTGCAGGCTGTGTCACCGACCTCATGGGGAATTGTCCCAACGAGGAAATCAGTTATACCTATGCGGGGGCTTACGTACCTGAACCGCCTGCCGACACCCTGCTCTTTGCCGACGATTTTTCAGACCCGTCAGCCTCATACAACAACTTCATGCTCTACGAAGGAGACCACCTGACACCGGGAAGCATAGCACAGGGATGGACCTTCGACACCGACAACACCCCGTGGAACTTCTCTATCCGCGACAATGAAGAGAGCACTGACTATTGTGCTGCTGCCGTGTCGATGTACACCACTGCCGCCACTGCTGATGACTGGATGGTAACCAACCAGATATACCTGCCCAATGCCTATTGTTATCTGGCCTTCGACGTACAATCGTACCTCGACAGTAAGGCCGACCGCCTCAAGGTCTATGTCTATACCGACGATGCCATCCACACACAGTTGGGCGAGGCTACCGTTAATGCCATCCGCGAAAAGGGAGTCTGCATCTACGACGAACAGGAAAGCAATGGAGGCACCGACGATGCGCTGACAGACGAATGGACCCACCGGCGCATCCCGCTGGCCGACTTTGCCGAGAAGAACGTCTATATCGCCTTCGTCAACGGCAACACGGCACAGAGTGCCCTCTTCATCGACAACGTGGAGGTCATCTACAAGAGCAGCTGCCTGCTGACACTCAACACCAAGACCTCCTTCGTGGCCGAAACGGAAATGGAGGTGAAGGGGGTGGTGAAGGTCATCGACGAAAACCGCACTTACAATAGCATCAAAGTGTTCTTCAGCAACGAGGAACAGACGGTGAGCGACACCATCATCACCACCGGTTTGGAGCTGAAGAACGGATCAGTCTATCAATTCACCTTCCCCGAAAAAATGCCGCTCGCTTTGGGCGAAGAGAACATCGTCACCCTTGGTGTCACCCTCGGTGAAGACACCAAGACTGCCGACTTCACCATCAAGAACCTCGCCTTCCAGACTTCACGCAAAGTGGTCATCGAGGAGCTGACAGGCACTTGGTGTTCAAACTGTCCCGATGGCATTGTGGCCATCGAACATCTGGAGGAGGCCATGCCCGGCAAGGTGATACCCATTGCCATCCACACACAGGACATCTATGCCATCGACGAGACCTACCCGAAGA
>CAZTPB010000058.1:0-11799 GCA_964614555.1 uncultured Bacteroides sp. | reverse complement strand
TCAGCTCACTCACCGGCGGACGTGCTTCGTTCATCATGAAGTTTGCCAGCTACGAGCTTGTACCTGGCGATGTACAGGATAAGCTGATGAAGGAATTCGAGGCCAACCAAGCTAACGAAGAATAACGATTCTCTTATTTTTAATCAAGGTGGGTGTGTCTATGGCATATCCACCTTAAATTTTATAGTTCAAGCCTCTACGGATTCAAAAAATACACTGTTTTTTGCAAACAAACGGCTTGTTAGGGTTGTTAAAGTAGTCATAATATTAATTTAAAATAGGAATTCGGTTAATAATGGAAAAAGCAACTCTAAAACTTGTTAATGAATATAGGTGGACATCAGTTTACTCCTTATTTTTGCAATCATGAAGAAGTCAACGATTTGGATATTAGGCATCGTAATGGGTATCTCCTTCCTCTGTTTGCTCTATCTGCAAGTCGGCTATATTGAGGAGATGGTCAAAATGCGTAAAGAACAGTTTGATGAGTCTGTTATGCGCAGCCTCACCAAGGCAGCGCGCAATCTGGAGTTGGACGAAACCTACCGTTTCTTGCAGAAGGATGTGGAGCATACTATCAGTATGGCCGACACAACCACTGCTGACACACTGAACGGGCAAACGAACATCGTCAAGTTCAAGGGAAGTTACCACTCCTATGACGGCATTTCCATGTTCCGTATGCGGATGGCCATTACCAGCCCCTCTATCGTGCCTAAGGCCATGATTTCGAAAAGTAAAGGCATAGGCAAAAGTTCGCTCTCGCAGAGTATGCAATTGCAACGCGAAATCATCAAGAACAAATATGTTTATCAGCGTAACCTGTTGGAAGAGGCCGTTTATACGATGATGCGTACTGTCAGCGACAAACCGCTGGAGAGGCGTATTGACTTTGGTAAATTGGGGGGGGATTTGAAATCAGAATTGTTGGACAACGGCATTGATATACCTTTCCACTTTACTGTCTCTACCGGCTATGGACGCGAGGTGTATCGCTGTTCCGATTATGAGGAGGAAGGCGAAGAATATTCTTATACCCGCGAACTGTTCCCTGAAGATCCTCCGGCCAAGATGGGATTGTTAAAGATACACTTTCCTACGATGAACAGCTATATATTCAGTTCCGTACAGTTCATGATACCGTCGTTGATATTCACTGTCGTGTTATTGATTACGTTCATTTTCACTATTGCTGTCATCTTCCGCCAAAAGAAACTGACGGAGATAAAGAACGACTTTATTAATAATATGACTCACGAGTTCAAAACTCCCATTTCCACCATCTCGTTGGCAGCGCAGATGCTGAAAGACCCTTCGGTGGGAAAATCTCCACAGATGTTCCAGCATATTTCCGGAGTCATCAACGACGAGACGAAACGCTTGCGTTTCCAAGTAGAGAAGGTGTTACAGATGTCCATGTTCGAACGACAGAAAGTGACCATGAAGATGAAAGAACTGAATGCCAACGAACTCATTGCCGGTGTCATTAATACCTTCAATCTGAAGGTTGAGAAGCACAACGGTAAAATAACCTCCGACCTCGATGCGAAAGATCCTATGATATTCGTTGATGAGATGCATTTTACCAATGTCATCTTCAATTTGATGGACAATGCCGTCAAGTACAAGCATCCCGAAAAGGAGTTGCAGTTGAATATCCGCACATGGAATGAGGTAAGCAAACTCTATATATCCATTCAAGACAACGGCATCGGCATCAAGAAGGAAGACTTGAAGAAGATATTCGAGAAATTCTATCGCGTACATACGGGCAACCTGCATGACGTTAAAGGTTTCGGCCTTGGCTTAGCTTACGTCAAGAAGGTCGTACAGGATCTCAAGGGCTCCATTCGCGCCGAAAGCGAAGTGGGCGTAGGTACCCGATTCATCATAGCATTACCTTTACTAAATAATTAACGATATGGACGAAAAATTGCGTATTTTACTTTGCGAAGATGACGAAAATCTTGGCATGTTGTTAAGAGAGTATCTGCAGGCCAAAGGTTACAACACCGAACTCTGCCCCGATGGAGAAGCCGGCTACAAGTCATTTTTGAAAAACAAGTACGACTTGTGCGTACTTGATGTCATGATGCCAAAGAAAGACGGCTTCACTCTGGCTCAGGAAATCCGTTCGGCCAACTCTGAAATCCCCATTATCTTCCTCACTGCCAAAACGCTGAAGGAAGATATCCTTGAAGGATTCAAGATTGGTGCTGACGACTACATTACCAAACCCTTCAGTATGGAGGAACTGACCCTCCGCATAGAGGCTATTTTGCGCCGTGTGCGTGGCAAAAAGAACCGAGAGAGTAGCCTCTACAAAATCGGACGATTTACATTCGACACACAGAAGCAACTGCTCACCATTGACGGCAAGCAGACCAAACTTACCACTAAGGAGAGCGAACTGTTGGGCTTGCTCTGTGCCCATGCCAATGAAATCCTCCAACGCGATTTCGCTTTGAAGACTATTTGGATAGACGATAACTACTTCAATGCCCGAAGTATGGATGTATATATTACCAAGCTCCGCAAGCATTTGAAGGAAGACGACTCTATCGAAATCATCAACATTCATGGTAAAGGATACAAACTCATTACGCCGGAGGTTGACTGAGCATAGGGAAAAAGAAAAGAGGGTACATATCAATGCACCCTCTTCCTTTTTCCCTATGTTTTGCTTTAGCCGTCAAGCAATAAGCTTATTGAATACAATGTAAGCAATAATGCCGACAATGATGGTGCTGACACCACCCACCAAAAAACCGTTCTCATTCACATTACCCGTACAAAAACAAACAATCAGGATAATTGCACCAATCACCACCAGGATAAGCCCCAAATTTTTCAAAAGTGTATTCATTGCTATCTTAAATTTATATTTTAGTTTTCATTTCTTGGTACAAAGAAAAGCATAATTCTCTAATGGACGAAATATTTCAGTGAAAAAAGTCCTAATTCGACGTTTTTATCCACATTTTAGCTGCTCTGAAGTCTCTTTTTTTAGTTTTTTGCGTTCATAAACACCCTTTTGAGTACCTCTTGAGCAACCCTCAACTCCTCCTTTGTCACTCCCTCCAGTGCCTCTTCCAAAGTCTGGTTGGTCACCTTTCGTGCGCTTTCTTCCAAGCTGCGTCCCAAGCGGGTCAGATGTATCAGGTTGGCACGTCTGTCCTCCTTGCTGGCAATCCGTACCACTAAGTTCTGCTTTTCCATATTGTCAATCAGACGAGTCATGCTCGGCTTATCCTTGAAGGTGGCGTTGCAAAGTTCCTGTTGCGAGACCCCGTCCTTCTCCCATAAAAAAAGCAGCACAGTCCACTGCTCGGGCGTGATGTCCATATCGTTCAGTCGGAAGTTCCGATAGAGTTTGCGGTTGATGGCCGCAGACACTTTTCCATTCAATATGGCAAATATCAAGCTGATGTCAAAATCAAATTGTTCAGTCATCGTCGGTTTTGATAGGTATTATAGCTCATTAATTTGCACAAAGATACGAAGAAAAAATAAAAACACAAGCAAACTGAAAAGGAAAATGCGATTGTCATTCAAAAAAGAGAGCAAAAATTTCCTCTAATCGAAAAAAAATACTACCTTTGCGGCCGATTTTCAAAATATAAACAATTAATTAATTAACAAAGTAGTATGAATCAATACGAAACCGTTTTCATTTTGACTCCCGTTTTGTCTGACGCACAGATGAAGGAAGCGGTAGAGAAATTCAAAGGTATTCTTACTGCCGAAGGTGCAGAGATTATCAATGAAGAAAACTGGGGCCTGAAAAAAATGGCTTATCCCATCGAGAAGAAATCTACTGGTTTTTATCAGTTGATTGAGTTTAAGGCAGAGCCTACCGTCATTGCCAAGTTGGAACTCAACTATCGTCGTGACGAGCGTGTTATCCGTTACTTGACCACCAAGTTGGACAAGTATGCTGTAGAGTATGCCGCAAAAAGAGTAAGTTTAAAATCAGCTAAAAAGGAGGATTAAATCATGGCACAGCAATCAGAAATCAGATATTTGACCCCGCTGACCGTAGATGTCAAGAAGAAAAAATACTGCCGTTTCAAGAAGAGCGGTATCAAGTATATCGACTACAAAGATCCCGAATTCCTGAAGAAGTTCTTGAACGAGCAGGGAAAGATTCTGCCCCGTCGTATCACTGGTACTTCATTGAAGTATCAGCGTCGTGTGGCTCAGGCTGTAAAGCGTGCCCGCCATTTGGCTCTGCTCCCATTCGTAACTGACATGATGAAATAATAAAGAAGGAGGAATTTGTATGGAAATTATATTGAAAGAAGACATTCAAAACTTGGGTTACAAGAATGATATCGTAACCGTAAAGTCTGGCTATGGCCGCAACTATCTTATTCCTACCGGAAAAGCTGTTATCGCCTCACCTTCAGCTAAGAAAATGTTGGCTGAAGAGTTGAAGCAACGTGCTCATAAATTGGCTAAAATCAAAGCCGATGCTGAAGAACAGGCAGCCAAATTGGCAGAGGTGTCATTGGTTATTGCTACTAAGGTAAGCGCTACTGGCAGCATCTATGGTTCAGTAGGCAGCATCCAAATTGCCGAAGAACTTCAGAAGTTGGGTCACAACATTGACCGTAAGATTATCACCGTAGGTGCCGTTAAGGAAGTCGGCTCTTATAAGGCTGTTGTTAAACTCCATAAGGAAGTTGCAGTGGAGATACCTTTTGAAGTAATTGCTGAAGCCGAATAATTTTATTCAAGCATCAGACGAAACTATAAAAAGCTGCGCCAACGTGTATGGCGCAGCTTTTTTTTGATATACTTCCCCGGAAGTATATATCCTGTAATGATGCCAATGGCATTTGCATATGAGTATCTTTGAAAAAACATCTTGAGCTTGAAAAATATCTATTGATAGAATTTTTGCATGGCATTATTTTTTTTATTAAATTTGCGCCAAAATCAAGATTTTTTTAAGAGTGCAGTATAATGATATGAGAAGGAACCTTTTGACAATCATCATATGGCTGTCTGTGGCATTGGTCGGAATGGAGGCACAGACAGTGTTACAACCGCAGAAGAGGGAATTTCGCGGGGCATGGATACAGTGTGTTAACGGGCAATTTCAAGGAATGTCCACCGAACAGATGCAACAGACCTTGGAATTACAATTGGATAAATTGCGCGGTGCGGGCATCAATGCCGTCATTTTTCAGGTGAGACCTGAAGCCGACGCGCTCTACAAGTCGCAATATGAACCGTGGAGTCGTTTCCTCACAGGGGTGCAAGGGCTGCAACCCTCTCCTGATTGGGACCCTCTACAGTTTATGATTCAGGAGGCGCACCGCAGAGGTATGGAACTGCATGCATGGATAAACCCTTATCGGGCAAAAACCAAGGGTACAGCACAATTGGCACCACATCATCCGGCCAAACTTTATCCCGAACGATGTATCAGTTATGACGGACAGTTGTATTTTGACCCCGGACTGCCCGAAAATCGGCGCTACATATGCAAAATTGTGACTGATATTGTAAAGAACTACGACATTGATGCACTGCACATGGACGACTACTTCTACCCCTACCCGGTGAAAGGAGAGGATTTTGGTGACAATGCTTCGTTTGCCCGATATGGCAGAGGGTTCACAAATAAGGCTGATTGGAGGCGCGACAACGTGAATCTGTTGATTCAGGAGGTGCACCGCACGGTGCGTGAGTTGAAACCTTGGGTGAAGTTCGGCATCAGTCCTTTCGGAATTTGGCGTAACAGACAGAGCGACGCACTACACGGCAGTGATACACGAGGCCTGCAGAACTATGATGATCTCTATGCAGATGTGCTCACTTGGGTGAAGGAAGGATGGATAGACTATAACATTCCTCAAGTATATTGGGAGATAGGCCATTCGGCTGCCGACTATGAGACCCTTGTGGAGTGGTGGGCTGAAAACGCTTCGCAACGGCCGCTTTTCATAGGGCAAGATGTGATGCGCACTGTGAGTCATATTGACCTGAAGGATCCAACAATGCACCAATTGCCGGCCAAAATGGAAATGCAACGGGCGCAGGAAACTATAGGAGGCAGTTGCTGGTGGCCTGCAAGTGCATTGGTAGAGAATGCCGGAAATTCCCACACTCTGTTGGCAGCGGAATATCACCGTACACCGGCTTTGCAACCTGAGTTCCCCTTTATAGACAATAAGGCTCCGGGCAAAGTGAAACGCCTGAAGAAGGTCTGGACCGAAGACGGCCTTATGCTTTTTTGGACTGCACCGAAAGCCTCGCATCCCATGGACGAAGCACGGCAGTATGTGGTCTATCGATTTGCTAAAGGAGAAAAACTGAATCTGGATGACCCTTCGAAGATTGTGACTATCACACAACGGACGTTCTACCGGTTGCCCTATCAGGACGGAAAGACGAAATACCGCTACGTGGTGACTGCACTGGACCGGTTACAGAACGAATCGAAACCTGCGAAAAGAGTGGTGAAACTATAAATACATAGTCGCCCCTATGATGCCGGCTATGAGGATTACCCGAATGGGGCTGGTCTTGAATATGCGCACAGTCATGAAGGCTCCAATGAAGAGTGCGACACTGATGGTGAATTGCCGGGGAGAATGAGTAGGACTGCCAAAATTATCGACATTCATAAGCAACAAGGCTGCGGAGGCCAGCAGACCTACTACTGCCGGACGAAGGAATCGGAAGACGGACTTTACCAGAGGATTGTCTTGATGTTGGAGCAGCAAACGGCTGACACCAAGCATTAGTAGAAAAGAAGGAAGTACAACTGCGAAGGTGGCAAGAGCCGATCCGAAGATTCCCATCCAGGGGGAATGGCCGGCATCCACTGAAGCGAGATAACCTACGTAGGTTGCCGAATTGATGCCGATAGGGCCAGGAGTCATTTGGCTGACGGCTACGATGTCAGTAAATTCCGACGCTGAAATCCATCCATAGTGCCCTACCACTTCGCTCTGTATCATAGACAACATGGCATATCCTCCGCCAAAGCCAAAAAGGCCAATCTTGAAAAATGTGTAGAATAGAGGTAGGAAAAGCAGCATGGCTGAACCCGTTCCCGCTTTCGTAAGGGAGATAGAGCAGGCTGTCAGACAAGTCATGCGATTATCATTCTGTTTGCTCCATAAATATCCGCCCAATCCGGCTGCAATGATAATCCAGATGGGGGAGACTCCAAATTGCCAAATCAGCAGTGTGCTGACAATGGGTATCCATGCTGTAGTCCGATTGATGCCTGCATTACGTGCTACATTGAAGACGGGGACGGCTATGAGAGCCACTACTGTCGGACGGATTCCTTTGAATACAGCTTCTACCAATTCGTATTCCTTGAAGCGTTGGAAGAACAGAGCTATAGACAATATAATAAGGAATGAAGGCAACACGGTTCCCAAGGCGGAGATGATGCTGCCGCGCAGACCGCATAATTTGTATCCGATGAATACAGACATATTGACGGCAAACACACCAGGAAGGGATTGGGCTACGGCCAGTAGATCGATGAATTCGTGGTGCTTCATCCATTGCCGGCGATTCACCACTTCACTTTCTATCAGCGGAATCATAGCATAGCCACCTCCGATGGTAAATAGCCCGATATGGAAAAAGGTCTTGAAGAGTGACAGGCAAAGCATGAGTGTTGATGGTTTTTGTTTATTCTTCATTCTTCTTCTGTTGTTTCTTGATGTATTCACTCGGATTCATACCATAATATTTCTTGAAAACCTCGCGGAAGTATTTGGGTTCGCTGAACCCCATCAGATCGCTCACTTCAGAAATGGAGTGCTCGTTGGTAATGAGTAGGGTGCAGGCATGTTGCATCCGCATTTCACGGATGATGTCTTTGGGGGATAGTTCGGTCAGACTCTTGAGTTTGTTGTAGAGACTTGTGCGGCTCATTCCCATTTCAGCACATAGGGTATCGACATCGAAACTGCTGTCTTCGATGTGTACTTTGATGACTTCTCGTACGGCATTGAGGAATTTGGTGTCTTGTTCTTTGTGCCCGAATTTGATTTCTTTGGTATGTTTGTTGATTGCAATTGTTTTGGGGAGATGCTCTTCTAATCGCCTGCGGTTTTCCATGATGGTGAAAAGTATCCTTCGGATTTGCGGAATGTCAAAGAGCTTGTCAATATAATAATCGGCCCATATCCTGCTGCTATATGAGGCATCTGTGTTCTCTTCATCGGAAGTGATGAGGATGATGGGAATATGATTGGTCGTGAGATTGGATTTCAACAGTATGCACAGGTCATTTTCTCCATCTTTTAGAGTGAGGTCACCTGCAATGATGATGTCTGGTTCGTTTTCCTCCACCAATTCCAATGCTATTGTAGCATTCGGGGCAATGGTGATGTCCCATTCGTTGTTGAATGTGGTGTCTAAAAAGGCCATAACTTCCCGATTCTCACTGACAATCAATAGACTTCCTTGTTTTTCTTGTTCAGATGCCTGTTTGTTTTTGTTGTAGTTGATTGTTGGTATCCATTGGCGCAACCGGTGTATCCAAAGGCTATCTTCTTCTGAAGTGTAGGTCGCTGTTTCCTGGTGCAGGAAACCGGGGTCTTTCGGTAGCTTGACTTTGAAAGTGAAGGAGTATTGTCCGTCTATTTGGTAAGACAAAGTACCTTTGTGTTTCTTTACAATTCTTTTGAGGAGGAACAGTTCATCGTTCAGCGAGGTGAAATGTTGCTGTATGTTGATTGTTCTCGATTCTTTTTGTAGATTGATTTGGTTAGAACAGACGGCTTCCCAATGCCCTTCCTGGCAAGACAATTGCAGGGATACGGTGTGGTAGGGTGGAGTATGGCTGATGGCATTGGAGAGCAGCAGGTAAAAAATCGAATCGCATAGTTGCTGGTCTATCCATATGTCCTGTTCTTCTGTTGCAGGAATATAGTCTAAGGAGATGCGGCGCGTATCTGCCAATGGCTTGAAGAAATCTATATATGATTCTATATGTTTGTTCAGGCTATGACGGGTAGTATAGCGTTTCTTTTCAAAGAGCTTTTTTTGGGCATTCAGCAGGTTGCATACTCCGAAATAGAGATTCTCTACGCTGTATAGAGACTGTTGCAGGTATTTGTTGCTTTGGAAAGTAATGACCTTTTCTTCGCGTGTCAATACCTCCTTGACCGATGCCCTGATAAGGGACAAAGATACTTTCAGACCATGTTGTGCCCGATGGAAATGGTGTATCCTCTTCTCGGCACGGTTCAGACGGAATTTCAAATTGACAATACGGAATATGAAGAAACCTATGACACCTATGCCTAAAAGGCAAACCATGATGCCCCATCCCGTATGCCAGAAAGATGGCAGTATGATAATCTTCAGTATTTTTTCACCGATAACGCTGTGATCTTCTTGGGCCACATTTTGGATGTGTAATACATATTCACCGGGAGGCAGATTCTGATACCGTATCCAATTGTCTGAGCGGTTCATCATCCAATGGTCCTGCTTTTCCCTTAGTTTCCATCGGAAATAAGTGTGTTTCGGATTGCCGTAGTTGATGCTGGAGATATGTAAAGCGAGTGAATTTTGGTTGTGGTTCAGTTGTAATGATTCGATGGAATTCCAATCTGTAATTTGCTTTTTTTTAGCATCTGTCGGTATGTATGGACCCTGTTTCTCTACCAATATTTGGTCGATAAGTATTTTGGTATAGTAGTGTCCGGGAAACTGTATGGTATCATTAAATTCGATGGCACCATTGTTGCTGCCGAAGATGAATTTCCCGTTAGAGGTATGTATTCCCGCTCTTGGACTGAAACTGGCATTGATGAGTCCTTGGTCTTCTGTCCAGTTGTAGAAAATGTCTTGGGGAATGTTATAAATGGCAACATTCTTTTCTGTGATAATAATCAGGTTGTTCTCATTCTGGGGCAATATGCTATTGATGACATTGTTGAGTAATGAGCATACCAGATAGGTATATATCTGATATTCTCCGTTAGCGCGAAGAACTACAAGGCCTGAGTTGGTAGTTCCGATATATAAATCACCATTGGTGTGGAGATACATCGTATTGATATGTTGTGAGGAGAAGGGCATGAGCATACGCTTGTACTTCTTAGTCCGTTTGTTGACTTCGTACAGACCGTCTCCCGTGCCGACAAGCAACGTGACGGAGTCTTTCTGTAGAATACAGGTGACAGGGCTTTCTAACGGGTAACAGTATGTTGACTGCATTCCAGGTTCAGTACAACCTAAATAATGACTGCCTCCGGTCCAGATGATTCCCTCATCGTCTTCGAATATGACTCGTATGAATCTGTTTAAGGCATGAAACTTCAGACTGTCAGTGAAGACAGTGGGTTGTATCGGACTTATTTGGCCGCTTTTTTTGTCTATGCTGTAAATGCCGGTCATGTATCCTCCGGCAAGTATGGTGCCAGGCTTTTGTTCGCATAGAGAGAGGAATGTGTATCCTTTTTGCCAGATGTCGTTCTGATTGTTCTCTGTGAGTAGATGTCGCCATGCATTCTTTGCTGGTGAATAGATGCTGAGACCATCATTGGTTGCAAACCAAATATCCCCCTCTGAATCTTCGAGGAGATAGTTGATCTGGTCGTTGGCAATGGAAGTGAGATTCCCAATGTAGTTTTTGTACCATCGGAATGTGGGATAGCGTTTGTCGTAAACCGTAATTCCGATGGGATATACCGCCATCCAAATTCGCTGGTTTTCGTCCAAATAGATGGAGCCGATGTTGTCTCCATTCATTTTATTTGCTTCACTCTTGTTGTTGCAGAACTTTTGTTCGAGTTTCTTTTCTTCAATGTTATAGCTGAAGACTCCTCCTCCGCGTGTGGCAATCAGGATACTCGCTTCATCATATTGGCAAATGTCTGTAATGGGCAGGTCGGATAATTCTGTCAGTGAATGTTCGATAGTTTTTTTTCTCAGATTATAGACTTGTAGTCCGTCTTTGGCGCTACATACAATCAGGCGTCCGTTTTCTTTGTGGTAATAGATTTTTTGTGGGTGCTGGAAACGTCGGTCGGAGAGCAGGCTTTCTGTGACATTTAACTCTCCGTTAGCAATGCTGGCCTGAAACACTCCCTCTTCTGTACCTATCACGTAGGTGTCAGGGCTTATTTGACAAAGGCAGAAGATTTTATTGGATTTTTCCGGCAAAATGACTCTTTGCAGGCCGTGGCTGTCGAATTTGTAAATGAAGGCATAGCCTTTGTAGCAGAACCAAGCCTCGTCGTATGGTGTTATTTCGACCAAAGTCGGACGGCTTGTTTTTATCTCTGGCGGAAGAATTATTTCCTTGAATTCGTCTGCTAAAGCATCGTGATAGAAAAGCTTTCCTTTGGGAGTGGCTACCCAAATCTGCCCTTCGGAACTGGCTTTCAGGATATTTTCTTCAGAGTAAAGACCGATGTATCCTTGTGCGGAGGAGAGACGATAATGCTGGATGTTCTTTCCGTCAAAGCGATCGATACCTGTATAGGTGAGAAACCACATATAGCCGACTTTGTCCTTCTTGATGGCAAGCACTCGTTTGTCACTCAATCCGTCATTGACGTCGATGTATTTGAATAGCTGTGCTGAAACGGGCGACAGATAGAACAGGCTTATGAATAAGGTGGTGAAGAAGAGCTTCATCAGAAAATTGTTAGTGATTTACAAGTGTAAGTGACAGACTGCAAATTATCGTTCAGAGAAAATCTGCAATCTGTCACTTGCGCTTATATTACGATCTCATTTTCGCTTCCACCCACTTGCGTGCATTGACGAAGGCTTCAATCCAGGGAGTGACCTCGTCATTGG
>CAZTPB010000057.1:0-11961 GCA_964614555.1 uncultured Bacteroides sp. | reverse complement strand
ATGCACAGACGGCAGGATGGGTGTTATTTGTCATAGTGACCATATTGGTTGTGACGGCAGTATCTAATGGAGCAAATCTCAACGATGGCATGGATGGTATGGCTGCAGGAAACTCAGCCATCATAGCCGCAACTTTAGGGGTGCTGGCCTATGTGTCAAGCCACACTGCATACGCTGCTTACCTGAACATTATGTATATCCCAGGAGCAGAAGAGTTGGTAGTATTTGTATGCGCGCTGGTGGGTGCATTGGTAGGATTTCTTTGGTATAATGCTTATCCGGCACAGGTGTTCATGGGTGACACGGGTAGCCTTACTATCGGAGGCATTATAGCTGTTATAGCTATTATCATACACAAAGAATTGCTTATACCAGTGCTTTGTGGAGTCTTTTTGGTGGAAAATCTGAGTGTCATCCTACAGGTGAAATACTTTCAGCGGGGCAAACATCGTGGACGTAAGCAACGCATTTTCAAGCGTACGCCCATACACGACCATTTTCGTACACTTCCTTCCATGCTTGATCCTGAATGTTCTTATTTGATAACGTGGCCAAAGAGCGTGTTTCATGAATCGAAAATAACCGTACGCTTTTGGATTGTCACTTTAGTGTTGGCAGCTATCACTATCATTACACTGAAGATCAGGTAGGGTTGAAAATATAAAGAGAAACTTCCTGTTTTTTATTAATAATAAAATAAAGGCAATGAATGATAATAATAAAGGATATAGGTTGTCTGGTGAAGGAAAACGTATTGTGGTTTTAGGCGCAGGCGAAAGTGGTGCAGGAGCTGCTGTATTGGCTAAAAAGGAAGGGTGGGATACGTTTGTGTCGGATATGTCTTCCATCAAACCGCATTATAAGGCCTTGCTTAACCGTTACGGCATCCCTTGGGAAGAGGGACAACATACGGAGGAGTTGATACTTTCGGCAGACGAAGTAATAAAGAGTCCGGGCATTCCCAAAGAAACACCTGTCATTCAGAAAATAATGGCGCGGGGGATACCCGTCATTTCAGAGATTGAATTTGCTGGCCGCTACACCGATGCAACCATGATTTGTATCACTGGGTCGAATGGAAAAACCACTACAACATCACTTATCTATCATATCTTTAAGGAGGCAGGGCTTGACGTTGGGTTAGCTGGCAACATCGGGCAAAGCCTGGCATTGCAGGTGGCAACGCGAAATCACAAATATTATGTGATAGAGTTGAGTAGTTTCCAGCTCGATAATATGTACGGATTCAGAGCCAACATAGCCGTGATGATGAACATCACTCCCGACCACTTGGATAGGTACGAGGGAGAGATGCAGAATTATGTGGATGCAAAATTCCGCATTCTGCAGAATCAGACAACAGAAGATGCTTTCGTGTTTTGGAACGACGATCCTGTCATTCGTCGTGAATTGCAGAAATATGGTATCGAGGCCAAACTCTATCCTTTTGCCGTAGCAAAAACACAGGGTTTGGCGGCATATACGGAGGATAATCGCCTCTATTTTGGGGACTCTGTTGCTTTTAATATGGAGCAGGAAGAGTTGGCGCTGACAGGAGAACATAATCTATATAATTCTATGGCTGCAGGTATATCTGCTGGTTTGGCTGGCATACGTAAGGAAGACATTCGGCATGCGCTGGCCACATTCAGTGGAGTGGAACACCGGTTGGAAAAACTCGGATGGGTGAGAGGTGTGGAATACATCAACGATTCAAAGGCCACGAATGTGAACTCTTGCTGGTATGCCCTACAAAGTATGACGGCACCTACTATTCTTATCCTCGGAGGAAAAGACAAGGGAAACGATTATACAGAAATTCTCCCACTGGTCAGACAAAAGTGCAAAGCATTGGTCTATTTGGGGCTGCACAACGAGAAATTGCATGAATCGTTCGATTCCATGGGGATACCCATAGCCGATGTGCAGAGTATGAAAGAAGCTGTGGAAGCTGCTACAAGTATGGCTGCACCAGGAGACGTTGTGCTGTTGAGTCCCTGTTGTGCCAGTTTCGACCTCTTTACAAGTTATGAAGACCGTGGAAGTCAGTTCAAACAATGTGTGAGGGAATTGTAATCCCTGAACTTTTTTAAAGTGACATTATGGATTTATTAAAAAGTCTCTTCAAGGGCGACAAAGTCATTTGGGTGGTATTCATGACACTGTGTCTGATATCCATCATTGAAGTATTCAGCGCCGCCAGTACGCTCACTTACAAAAGTGGCGACCATTGGGCACCTATCGCACAACATAGCTTCTATTTGCTGTTGGGAGCTGGAGTGGTAGTGATAGTACACAATATTCCATGCAGGTTGTTGCGCTTGATCCCCGTGCTGACATTGCCTACGGGCATTGTGTTGTTATTGGTTGCCATGTTGTTCGGTGAAAGAGTGAATGGAGCCGGACGATGGCTTCCTATTTTTGGCATACAGTTTCAACCGTCGGAGGTTGCCAAAATGGCTGTCATCACCTCTACGGCTCTCATTCTGTCAATGATGCAGGGTGAGAGGAATGCGCAGCCGAAAGCTTTTGGATACATCCTTGGGATAGTGGGGGTAAACTGTTTGCTCATTGCTCCAGAAAACTTCTCGACGGCAGGGATGCTCTTCTTGGTGACTTTTCTGTTGATGTATATTGGACGTATATCTATGAAGCAGCTTGGTAAACTGGTGGGATGCATTGTTGTTTCGGCTGGAATTGCTGTATCGGCACTCTTTGCTACTCCGGAGAAAGTACTTGCTGAGACTCCAGGATTGCATCGTGCCATTACTTGGAAAAACCGTCTGACTGAATTTTTTGTTAGCAAAGATGTATCGCCACAGGATTACGACATAGACAAAAATGCGCAGAAAGCGCATGCCAGCATCGCTATCGCCACAAGCCATGTGGTAGGAAAAATGCCGGGAAACTCGGTGGAAAGAGATTTCCTTTCGCAAGCATTTTCTGATTTTATTTTTGCCATTATCATTGAAGAGTTGGGGTTGCTCGGTGGAGGATTCGTCGCTTTTCTGTATATTATCTTGCTCATTAGAGTCGGACGTATAGCAGGGCAGTGCGACAAGAAATACCTATCGTTACTCATTATGGGTATAGCTTTGTTATTAGTGGCACAGGCCATACTGAACATGATGGTAGCCGTTGGACTGTTTCCCGTCACGGGACAACCTCTGCCGTTGATAAGCAAGGGAGGTACTTCTACGCTCATCAACTGTGCTTATATTGGTATCATCCTTAGTGTGAGCCGTTATGTGGAGCAAATGAAAAAAAGACAGGTGGTTTCCATTGAGGATACGGAAGAAAATGAGCCTGTTAGGGGAGATAAGGAAGAAATAGTAAATCAAGAAAATATTTCGGAAGCATGGACAACATCAGAGTTATCATTAGCGGAGGAGGCACCGGTGGACACATTTTCCCCGCAGTATCCATCGCAGATGCGCTAAAAAGTCTTTGGCCTGAAACGGAGATCCTTTTCGTCGGAGCTGAAGGGCGTATGGAGATGCAGCGTGTGCCTGCAGCGGGATACCGTATTGAGGGATTACCCATTTGTGGGTTCGACCGCAAAAACCCTTTGCGCAATTTGCTTGTATTGTGGCGCATTGTCAAGAGTCAGTGGATGGCACGGAAAATTATACGGAAATTTTGTCCAGATGTGGTAGTGGGTGTAGGAGGCTATGCCAGCGGTCCGACTTTGAAGACTGCGGCCATGATGGGAATTCCCACACTGATACAAGAACAAAACTCCTATGCAGGAGTGACCAACAAGTTATTGGCTCGGCAGGCAGATAAGATTTGTGTGGCTTATGAGGGCATGGAACGCTTCTTTCCGAAGGAAAAGATATTGCTTACGGGAAATCCCGTTCGTCAAGGATTGGCTAATTGTGAAATTAGCAAGAAAGAGGCGCTGTTGTCATTTGGTTTGTCTCCTGACAAGCGTACAATCCTCATTGTAGGAGGAAGCTTAGGAGCACGTACTATGAACGAGAGTGTGTTGAAACATCTTGATCAAATAAAGGAATCCGGTGTGCAGTTCATTTGGCAGACAGGGAAGTATTATCACAAGGAAATTCTTGATTGGCTCAACCGCACGGAAAAGCTGCCCATGCTGTGTGTCACGGATTTTATTTCGCGGATGGACTATGCCTATGCAGCAGCGGATTTGGTTATTTCAAGGGCTGGAGCCGGTTCTATTTCTGAATTTTGCGTCCTGAAGAAACCTGTTATTTTGGTTCCTTCGCCGAATGTGGCTGAAGATCATCAGACCAAGAATGCTTTGGCATTGGTAGAGAAGCAAGCGGCTCTTTACATTAAAGATGCTGATGCACCTGACAAGCTGTTACAGACTGCTATTGACACTGTTTCAAAAGACGACATGCTTGCATCGCTCAGCCAAAGCATTGCCGCCATGGCTTTTAATGACTCGGCAGATGTCATAGCTCGGGAGGTGTACAAGTTAGGCAGAAAGAAAAAAGATGTTTCTTTGGGCATTGAGTAACAACTATACATTAAAAATATCTATGGACATCAAGGATATACAATCGATTTATTTCATAGGCATCGGAGGAATCGGTATGAGTGCTATAGCCCGTTATTTCCTCACGCAAGGGAAGCAAGTAGCTGGCTACGATCGTACTCCTACCACTCTCACTTCGTGTTTAGTCAAAGAAGGTGCTATGATATACTACGAAGATGACCCGGATTTGATACCGGAAAAATTCCGATATAGAGACACTACATTAGTTGTCTATACACCAGCCATACCATCGGAGCATAGTTTGCTTCATTGGTTTTGTTCTGAAGGGTTTTGTGTGAAAAAGCGTGCTCAAGTGTTAGGCATTATCACGCGTGCTTCGAAGGCACTTTGTGTGGCTGGTACTCATGGTAAGACCACAACTTCTACTATGTTGGCCCATTTACTCCATCAGTCATCTGTAGATTGCAATGCATTTCTTGGAGGAATCTCTAAGAACTATAGTACCAACTATATTCTTTCACCTTCAAGTGAATATGTAGTCATAGAGGCTGATGAATTCGACCGTTCGTTTCATCACCTTTCGCCATACATTTCCGTTATTACTTCTGCTGATCCTGATCATCTTGACATATATGGTACGAGTGAAGCTTATTTGGAGAGTTTTCGGCATTACACGTCGCTCATTCGTCCGGGAGGAACTCTTGTTGTGCACGAGGGGCTTGAAGTAATACCTGATTTGGCAGAGGGAGTCACTTGTTACACTTATTCGCGCCATAGTGGCGACTTTCATGCAACGAATGTGCGTATCGGTGGAGGTGAGATTGTGTTCGACTATATATCTCCGTTTGGTTGCATCAGTGATATCCGTCTGGGTGTACCAGTGAGTATTAACATTGATAATGGTATAGCTGCAATGGCTGTGGCTCAGTTGATTGGTATGTCTGCCGAAGAAATTCGTCTTGCCATGAATTCCTTCAGTGGAGTAGATCGTCGGTTTGATTTCAAATATAAAAATGGTAATCGGGCTTTCCTTTGCGACTATGCACATCATCCTTCGGAGATACGACAATGTGCCCTTTCTATCCGCCAGCTTTATGCCACCAGTCGTATCACGGCTATATTCCAACCTCACCTCTATAGTCGTACAGGCGATTTTTATCGTGAATTTGCCGACAGCTTATCGCTCTTTGACGAACTCATTCTAACGGACATATACCCAGCCCGTGAACAACCTGTTCCTGGTGTGACGAGTCAGCTGATAGCTGACCACTTGCGTCAGGGGATGCCCTGTCGGCTTTGTAGCAAAAAGGAGTTGCCCGATATTGTCCGTCTGCGCACAGACATCGAGGTACTGGTCATGCTTGGGGCCGGTGATGTGGAAAGTTATGCTGATGAAATAACTGAGATTTTGAGGAAGAGAGAGTGAAGATTTCCATATAAATATCTAATTTAGAAAGAACTATGCTTCGTCGAATATTACTTATCATTGTCCTATTGGGTTTGACAGCATATTTAGCTGTTGCTTTCACAGTATTAAATTGTCCGCCTTCTGGGCGTATCTGTGAGTCAGTTAATATCATTATGCACGACAGTGTCAGTTCCTGTTTTATCACTTCTTCTGAGGTGGATGCAATCCTTAAACGTAGCCGTCTTCATCCTTTGGGAGAACCGCTTGATAGTCTTCAGAGTAAGTTGATTGAGCAGACATTGGAACAAAATCTTTTCATCGATAATGCTGAGTGTTATAAAACACCAGCAGGCGGACTTTGTATCAGTGTACAACAGCGTCGTCCTATCCTACGTGTTATGCCTGTTTCTGGCGGAAGTTATTACGTTGATGATCAAGGCCGAATTATGCCTCATACTGCAGGCAGTGCAGTCCGGCTTCCTGTGGCTACTGGCCACATCAGTTTGCAGATGGCCGAAAGTACCCTCTATCGTTTTGCTTTGCTTGTTCGTGAAGACCCTTTTTGGGATAAGCAAATTGAGCAAGTCAATGTCACGGCCGATGGGTCATTGGAGTTGATTCCTCGTGTGGGCGATCACATACTATTCCTCGGTAAGGCTGAAAATATTGAAGCAAAACTTCAACGTATCCGTACGTTCTACAATAAAGCACTTCAACGCATCGGATGGAACAAGTATTCCCGCATCAGCGTAGAGTTTGACAATCAAGTGATATGTAAGAGAAAATAAGATATAAGTTATGGCAGCAACAACAGACTTCATGGTGGCAATCGAATTGGGTTCCACCAAAATTACTGGCGTAGCCGGTCGCAAGCGTACCGACGGCACGCTCGATATATTGGCATATGCCGCTGAAGAGGCATCCGCTTGCATCCGCAAAGGTGTCATTTTCAACATTGACAAAACGGCTATAGCCGTCACCTCCATCCTCAATCGGCTTGAAACAGCACTTGATGCTTCAATCGCTAAAGTTTATGTAGGCATTGGTGGACAGTCGCTTCACACAGTCAGGAATTTGGCTAGCCGCCATTTTGATGAAGATACGCGTATTACCTCTGCCATTGTCGGTGAGCTTATTGCTGCCGATCGTGCAACCCAGATGGTTGGTCAGGAGATTTTGGAAGTGATACCTCAGGAATATCGTGTGGGTACCGGTCTGCTTGCCGACCCTGTAGGAGTTGTCAGTTCTGCCATTGAGGGACGCTTTCTGAACATTGTAGCTCATACTTCTGTTCGTCAAGGGATTGAGGCTTGTTTTGCTCAGACGAAGACTCGTATTGCAGGTTGTCTCATTGCTCCCATAGAGATGGCTCGTATGGTGCTGACCGATGCAGAATTGCGTTCGGGGTGTGTGTTGGTTGATTTTGGTGCTGAGACTACTACCGTACAGGTTTACAAGGATCATCTGTTACGTCATTTGGCTGTAATTCCTTTGGGAGGAGCTTCTATCACGAAGGATATTTGCAGTTTGAAGATAGAGGAAGCCGATGCTGAGCAACTCAAGCTTCGGTATGCCAGTGTTTTCACTCCTTCTCTGTCGGACGATTCTGCTTCCAATGTGGATGATGGTAGCCTTTGTGCCTACGGCACTGAAGGTGCTACTGTCAGTTCCCGTTTGCTTTCTGAGATAGCCGAAGCTCGTCAAGAGGAAATTATTGCTAACGTGTGGCATCAGGTTTGCCTTTCTGGTTACGATGATAAATTGATGGGTGGTATTGTTGTCACTGGTGGAGCTTCTGCCATTTGTGGTTTGCAGGAGGCTGTTGTAGCCAATACTCGTATCGAAAAGTTCCGTTATGCTCCTTACATCAATTTGCCTGTCGAGAGTGTCAGCCCTGAACCTTTGACTAAAGATGGTCGTACCGTTACCCTGCTTTCTTTATTAGCTGCCGCACGTGACAATTGTTGCGGGATGCAGGAGCAACAAATCGGTTCTCTTTTCGACGAAGAAGGCGAGGATGCTGTAGCTAAAGCCGAACGTGAACGCGACGAAAAAGCTGCTCTCATTCAGCAGCAGAAGGATGAGGCTGCTCGTCTGGCTCGCCAAAAAGAAGAAGAAGAGGCCGCTCGGCGTGCTCTTAAAGCCAAGGAAGATGCTGATAGGCGTGCGGCCCAGCGTGCGGCAGAAGAAGCCGAAGCTGCAGAGATAGCCCGTAAAAAGGCTGAAGAAGAGCAACGGCGGAGGCGTGAAAACAGCCTTTTCGGACTCTTGCAGAAAAAATGGGAGAAATTTACTAAAGAACTGATGGATGACGAGGAGAAATAGAACGAAAAGGGAAGATTCAAACTTATAATTCAAAATAAAAATAGAAAGATGAACGATTATAACAATACTTTGCCCATAAATTTGCCCACCAGTAGCCCCAATATAATTAAGGTCATCGGTGTAGGAGGGGGAGGCAGTAACGCTGTTAAGAATATGTATCGTGAAGGAATCCATGACGTTACCTTCGTGCTCTGCAATACCGACCTTCAGGCACTTGAACACTCTGACATCCCTATCCGTATTCAGCTTGGTCCCGATACTTGTCGCGGGCTTGGCGCTGGGGCAAACCCTGAAGTAGGACGTATGGCAGCCGAAGAGAGTATCGAGGAGATCAAGTCACTCTTTCGCGACCGTACACAGATGGTTTTTATCACTGCAGGTATGGGAGGAGGTACAGGTACAGGGGCTGCTCCTGTGGTTGCCCGTGTGGCCAAGGAGATGGGGATGCTCACGGTGGGTATCGTCACCATTCCTTTCAAATTCGAGCGGGAACCCAAAATTTTGAAAGCCATTGAAGGTGTGGAGGCCATTGCGCAGCATGTGGATGCATTGCTCGTCATCAACAATGAGCGTCTGCGTGAGATGTATCCTAGCCAGACCCTTGCCGAATCTTTCCGTGTGGCCGACCGTATGCTCACTACTGCCACCAAAAGCATAGCTGAAATCATTACCGTTGAAGGAATCATCAACCTTGATTTTCGCGATGTCAGCAAAGTCCTTAAAGACGGTGGCGTTGCTATCATGAGTACTGGCATCGGTACGGGTGAGAAGCGTCTTGAAAGTGCCATTTCCGCAGCGCTCTATTCTCCTTTGCTTAACAACAATGATATCTATAACTCGCGCAAAATCCTCTTCAACATTTACCAAAGTACTACAAAGCCTCTTATTGTGGAGGAGATGGATGAATTAGATAGCTTCATGAATCGTTTCCGTTCGTCGGAAATAGAGGTTATTTGGGGAGTGGCCGACGACCCTGCTTTACAGGATGAAGTGAAAATCACCCTGTTAGCCACAGGGTTTAGTATGAATCATATACCTGGCATGGATGAGGCTATAGCTGGAAAACGTATCGAAGAGCGTATCCGTGATGAACGTCGTCGTATCCAGCAAAACGAGGAAAAGATAGCCAAGTTGGAGAAATACTATGGTCCTTCGAAGTTATCACCCAAGCGTACGGTACGTACCTTTATTTTTTCCGATGACGATTTGGATAACACCTCTCTCATTGCTGCCATTGAAGCCTCACCCGCTTATCGGCGTACCTTTAAGGAGTTGTCCGAGTTAGAGACATTACGTTATCCCGAACTTTCTGTTACTCCTGAGGCGGAGTCTGTACAGCCCGATCTTGATACACGGACAGAAAACGATGGGATGATCACCTTTTTTTAGCCCCTTTCTTTTATGGTGGAAGAAAATCGGGATGTATAGAAAAAATAGAGAAGTTTATTTTGTGCTTCTCTGGGCTTGCACTATCTTTGCACCCAATATTATTAAGGTACAACAAATAAAATCATAAAAATATCCGTTATGGAATATAATTTCAGAGAGATTGAGAAGAAGTGGCAACAACGGTGGGTGGAGCAGAAGACCTACAAAGTGGCAGAAGATGACACGAAGAAGAAGTTCTATGTGCTCAACATGTTTCCCTATCCTTCAGGAGCCGGATTGCACGTAGGGCATCCGTTGGGATACATTGCCAGCGACATATATGCGCGCTACAAACGCCAGCAGGGATTCAATGTGCTGAACCCCATGGGATACGATGCGTATGGATTGCCGGCAGAGCAATACGCCATACAGACCGGCCAACATCCGGCCGTAACCACCGAAGCGAATATCAACCGCTACCGCGAACAGTTGGACAAAATAGGATTCTCGTTCGATTGGGATCGTGAAGTGCGTACCTGCGAACCGGGATATTACCATTGGACCCAATGGGCATTCCAACAGATGTTCGACAGTTTCTATTGCCATACTTGCCAAAAGGCCCAGCCCATCAGCAAGTTGGTGGAACACTTTGCACAGAAGGGTACAGAAGGGCTGGATGTCGCACAAAGCGAAGAACTGACCTTCACCGCAAGCGAATGGAATGCCATGACGGAGAAGCAGCAGCAGGAGATACTGATGAACTACCGTATCGCCTACTTGGGCGAAACAATGGTAAATTGGTGCCCGGCACTCGGTACCGTGCTGGCCAACGACGAGGTGGTTGACGGTGTGAGCGAACGAGGCGGATATCCCGTCGTACAGAAGAAAATGCGCCAATGGTGTCTTCGCGTAAGTGCCTATGCCCAACGCTTATTGGATGGACTGGACCAAATAGACTGGACAGAATCACTGAAAGAGACACAAAAGAACTGGATTGGACGCTCCGAAGGTGCGGAAGTACAGTTCCGGGTAAAAGATTCTGATATGGAGTTCACTATTTTCACCACACGTGCAGACACCATGTTCGGAGTTACCTTCATGGTATTGGCTCCTGAGAGTGAATTAGTTGTCCCATTGACCACTCCCGAACAGAAAGAGGAGGTGGAGGCTTATTTGGACCGCACCAAGAAGCGTACAGAGCGCGAGCGTATAGCCGACCGTAAAGTAACAGGAGTATTCAGCGGCTCGTATGCCATCAATCCCTTCACCGGCGAGGCTGTGCCCATTTGGATCAGTGACTATGTGTTGGCCGGATATGGCACAGGAGCCATCATGGCCGTACCCGCACACGATAGCCGCGACTATGCCTTTGCCAAGCACTTTGGCCTCCCCATCATTCCGTTGGTGGAAGGATGTGATGTGAGCGAAGAGAGTTTTGATGCAAAGGAGGGTATCGTCTGCAACAGTCCCAGAAGACCCCATCCCAGCCTTCCCCAAGGGGAAGGAGTAGGAACTTCTGCCATCAATGGACAAAACAATTCACTCCCCTCCCTTGTGGAGGGGCAGGGGGAGGGTCTGGTGCTCAACGGACTTACCATCAAAGAGGCCATCGCCGCTACCAAGAAATATGTGAAAGAACATGGGTTGGGACGTGTGAAGGTGAACTTCCGTCTGCGCGATGCCATCTTCAGTCGCCAACGCTATTGGGGTGAGCCATTCCCCGTTTACTACAAGGAAGGAATGCCTTATATGATACCGGCAGACAAACTTCCTTTG
Organism: uncultured Bacteroides sp.; assembly: GCA_964614555.1. Lineage (GTDB taxonomy): Bacteria > Bacteroidota > Bacteroidia > Bacteroidales > Bacteroidaceae > Phocaeicola_A. The sequence goes on along the minus strand of CAZTPB010000057.1, from coordinate 613 downwards.
GAACTTCCCGAAGTGAGCAAATTCTTGCCTACAGAGACAGGCGAGCCACCGTTGGGCAATGCCACCAAATGGGCTTGGGACACAGCAAAGGGAGAAGTGGTGGACAATACCCTTATCGACAACGTGACCATCTTCCCGCTCGAACTCAACACCATGCCTGGATTTGCGGGTTCAAGCGCTTACTACCTGCGCTATATGGATCCGCATAACGACGAAGCTCTGCTGAGCGAAAAGGCTGCCGCCTATTGGCAAAATGTGGACCTCTACGTAGGAGGTACAGAACATGCTACAGGCCACCTCATTTACAGCCGTTTCTGGAACAAGTTCCTCTACGACTTGGGAGTGAGTGTGAAGGACGAGCCTTTCCAGAAGTTGGTGAACCAGGGTATGATTCAAGGACGCAGTAACTTCGTCTATCGCATCAAGGATACCAATACTTTTGTCAGCCATGGATTAAAAGACCAATACGATGTGACTCCACTTCATGTGGATGTGAACATCGTCAGCGCGGATGTGCTGGACGTGGAAGCATTCAAAGCATGGCGTCCGGAGTACAACGATGCCGAATTCATTCTCGAAGATGGCAAATACATCTGCGGATGGGCTGTAGAGA
>CAZTPB010000056.1:0-11983 GCA_964614555.1 uncultured Bacteroides sp. | reverse complement strand
GCTGATGCCATGTTCAATTCGGCACTGTTGTTTGAACTGGCCGTCATCAAAGAACATGCCCTGCCCATCCTGAACCGGGTGCCGCAAAACAGGGCAGAATATTCCGAGGCTTACCGTTTGCGCCGTTTCCTGCAATATTTCCAACCCGTGCAAGACAAAGATTTGCCTCCCACTTCCCTTTTGCGCGAGTTTTTGGGCGGAAGCAGCTTCAGTTATTGATAAAATAGCTAATTTTGCAGGCTGAAAACAAAACTTCTTAAACCGAAGACAGAGAAAAAGAGATGGCACAACGTTCCGAACAGATACAGCAACAGCAGATGGAGCAACGGCAGACCTTGTCGCAGCGGCAGGTGCTTTTTGTGCGGTTATTGGAACTGCCGACCGAAGAACTGGAAGAGCGCGTACGTTCGGAAGTGCTTGAAAATCCAGCCTTGGAGGTGGACACGGAAGGTAGGGATGAGGGACTGAAAGAGGACGACTCCATGATGGATGAAGAAAATCCTTATTCGGAAGATGAGCAGACCTATGCGCCGGAAGCTGATGCAGAGAGCCTCTCGGTATTGGGTGACTATCGGACGGAAGATGATATTCCTGACTATGCTTTGCGTACGGACAATGGAGTGCGCGGCGAATCAGCCGGCGACATACCTTTCTCTGTGGGGGTGAGCTTTTACGAAGCATTGCAAGCACAGTTGGGAGAATGTACTTTCACACCACACGAGCGTGAGGTGGCGGAGTATCTCATCGGGTCGCTTGATGATGATGGCCTGTTGCGAAAAAGTGCTGCAACGATTGCCGATGAAATGGCCATTTATCATGGTGTGGGCACTCGGAGGGAAGAGGTGGAGCGTGTGTTGCACGCCATCCAGAAATTCGACCCTCCTGGCATTGGTGCACAAAGCCTGCAGGAGTGTCTGCAGCTACAACTGTCCCGCAAGCCTGATTCGGCTGTGAAGCAGACTGCCATGCAGATATTGAAAAAGTGTTACGAAGACTTCACTTATAAACGTTGGGAACGTATCCGGCAGAAACTGTCGCTGACAGAAGAGGATTTTCGCTTGGCTATAGAGGAACTGACACATCTCAACCCTCGGCCGGGCACGGCATTGGGGGAGACTATCGACAAGGGAATGCAGAGGATCATACCGGATTTCATTGTCCGCGTGGAGGAAGATGACCGGATAACCTTTTCCTTGAATGACGGCAATTTGCCCGAATTGCAGGTCAGTAACAGTTTTCAGCAGTTGATGAAAGAATATGCGGCTGACAAACATGCCAACCGCGAGAGGCGTGAAGCCTTACTGTTTCTACGGCAGAAAATGGACTCCGCGCAGAACTTCATAGAGGCTGTAGAGCAGCGGCGTCTGACACTGACCATTACGATGCAAGCCATCATTGAACTGCAGCGGGATTTCTTTTTGGAAGGCAGCGAACAGCTGCTGAAACCGATGCTGTTGAAGGATGTGGCCGACCGTGCAGGGGTAGATGTCTCTACGGTTTCCCGAGTAAGCAACTGTAAATATGTAGAGACCGATTTCGGCATTTATCCACTGAAGTTTTTCTTTGGAGATTCTTACCGTCGCCCGGCTATGGTTCGTGGACGGGATCAAGGAGGGGAGAAAGAGGCCCCGGTGCAGACTGTGGGTGGGGAGGATATTTCGCTCCGTCAGGTGCGGGCTATCATACAAGAGTGTGTGGAGGCGGAAGATAAGAACAATCCGTTGAACGATGCACAATTGGCCTCCATCCTCAAGGATAAAGGCTATGAGATTGCCCGTCGCACAGTAGCCAAATACCGCGAACAATTGGGAATTCCTGTAGCCCGCATGAGGCGCTAACAATAATAAAACTCAAAACTGAATATGAATCCTATCGTAAGTATCATTATGGGAAGCACATCAGATCTTCCCGTCATGGAAAAAGCAGCCAAATTGCTTGACGAGCTGCAAGTACCGTTTGAAATGAATGCACTCTCGGCTCACCGCACACCTGAGGCTGTGGAGCAGTTTGCCAAAGGAGCAAAAGAGAGGGGTATCAAAGTGATTGTTGCAGCAGCCGGTATGGCAGCGGCTCTTCCGGGAGTGATTGCTGCATCCACAACGCTGCCTGTCATAGGAGTACCTGTCAAAGGAGCGGTACTTGACGGAGTCGATGCGCTCTATTCCATCATCCAGATGCCTCCCGGCATACCTGTAGCCACGGTGGCCATCAATGGAGCGATGAATGCGGCTATCCTTGCCGTGCAGATGCTGGCTTTGAACGATGAGGCATTGGCCGGCCGGTTGGCTGCCTACAAAGAAAATCTCAAACTGAAGATCGAGAAAGCCAATGAAGAACTGAAAGAAGTGAAATACGCATACAAGACGAATTGATGGTGGATTTGTTCAACTACATCCGGCGTGAGAGTGGTGAGGTAAATGTGGGGGCTGCTCCGCTTGGCGGGAGAAACCCTATCCGTGTGCAATCCATGACCAACACTGTGACCATGGATACTGATGCTTGTGTCGGACAGGCCAAACGCATTGTTGATGCCGGTGGGGAATATGTGCGGCTGACCACTCAGGGAATGAAGGAAGCAGAAAATCTGATGCAGATAAACATCGGCCTGCGTTCGCAGGGCTATATGGTTCCGTTGGTGGCCGATGTGCACTTCAATGCCAAAGTGGCCGATGTGGCTGCTTTGTACGCCGAAAAGGTGCGTATCAACCCCGGCAACTATGTGGATGCGGCACGGACGTTCAGGCAATTGGAATATACTGACGCTGAGTATGCTGCTGAATTGGAGAAGATACGCAACCGTTTTGTCCCTTTTCTTAACATATGTAAGGAGAACCATACGGCTATCCGCATCGGTGTGAATCATGGCTCGCTTTCCGACCGCATCATGAGCCGCTACGGCGATACGCCCGAAGGCATGGTAGAGTCGTGCATGGAGTTTTTGCGCATTTGTGTGGCAGAGCATTTTACGGATGTGGTCATCTCTATCAAAGCCAGCAATACGGTGGTCATGGTAAAGACTGTGCGGCTGCTGGTTGCTGTGATGGACCGGGAAGGAATGAACTTTCCCCTTCATTTGGGAGTGACGGAGGCAGGTGACGGAGAAGATGGGCGTATCAAATCGGCTTTGGGCATCGGTGCTCTGTTGGCTGATGGCTTGGGGGATACCGTACGGGTGTCGCTGAGTGAGGAGCCGGAGGCTGAGATTCCGGTAGCTCGCAAACTGGTCAGTCATGTGGTGGAACAACGGGCTGAAGCGCCCTATATCATAGGTGAGCAAGCTCCGGCATTCGACTATCTGCGTCCTGTGAGGAGAAATACTCGTGCAGTGCGCAACATCGGTGGTGGGAATTTGCCTGTGGTGGTGGCATTTCATTGGGAGGGAAACAATGAAAGCGATCCGCAGTTTGTGCCCGACTATATATATACCGGACGGATACTTCCTTTACACCGCCAAGCGGCAGATTATATCGTGGATGCCGATGTTTGGAATGGAGAGGCGGGGACATGGCCTGCCTTTAACGTGAACAATTTGGCAGAGATCGGGCGGATAGATGCTGCACTGAAGTTTCTCTTCATACCCTATTTGTTCTTGGAGCAGGCAGTCGGCCTTTTGAAAGCACATCCCGAAGTGGTTGTGGTGTCGCAGAGTATGCATCCCAACCGTTTGGGAGAGCATCGTGCTCTTGTGCACCAATTGATGAATGAGGGGCTGGAGAATCCGGTCATTTTCTTCCAGCATTATGCCGAGACGGAATTGGAAGATTTTCAGATAAAGGCTGCTGCCGATATGGGGGCTTTGGTGTTTGACGGCCTGGTGGACGGAGTATGTCTGCTCAATCAGAACAAAGCTTTGCTTGCATCGCAGGTGGAAGCCACGGCTTTTGGTATTTTGCAGGCCGGACGTTTGCGTACAAGTAAAACGGAATATATCTCCTGCCCCGGATGCGGACGTACCCTGTTTGATCTTCAAGCGGCCATCGCCAAAGTGAAGGCTGCGACTTCACATCTCAAAGGACTGAAAATAGGTATCATGGGTTGTATCGTAAACGGGCCGGGCGAAATGGCCGATGCTGACTATGGGTATGTAGGAGCCGGACGTGGGAAGGTGAGCCTCTATAAGTGCAGGGAATGCTTCGAAAAGAATATTCCCGAAGAAGAGGCAGTGGAGAAGTTGATAGAATTGATAAAGAAACACGGAGATTGGAGAGAATGAACCAGATAGGGAATGTGTGTATCTATTGTGCCTCAAGCACCCGGATTGACCGCATCTATACAGAGGCGGCCTCCCGGCTGGGACGGTTGCTGGCTGAGAAGCGGATAGGCATTGTCAATGGAGCGGGCAGTATCGGACTGATGCGTGCTGTGTCGGACGCTGCCCTGCAGGCTGGTGGCAAGGTGGTAGGGGTTATTCCGGAATTCATGGTGAAAGAGGGGTGGCATCACGAAGCGCTGACTGAGCTGCGGGTGACGGTGACCATGCATGAACGCAAGCAACTGATGGCTGAGCTTGGCGATGGCGTGATAGCGTTGCCTGGCGGGTGTGGCACATTGGAAGAATTGTTGGAAATCATCACTTGGAAACAGTTGGGACTCTATCTTAATCCCATCGTCATATTAAACGTGAATCACTTCTTCGACCCTTTGTTGGAGATGCTGAAGCGGGCTGTCGATGAACACTTCATGCGAGTGGAGCATACCGCTATCTGGCAGGTGGCTTACACACCGGAGGAGGCTATAGAACTGTTGGAGACAACACCGCTCTGGAGCAAAGAAGTGCGTAAACAGGCAGCTATATGAGCGTGATGACCGGTGTCGAGGGTGAACTGTTGCCAGAGTTTATGGGGGCCAATGATTGGGTGACAGGGATTATTTTGGCTTGTTTCTTGATGATGGCTTATGCATTGGCGGTCGGGAAAAATTTCTTGTTGCAGTGGATGCATGATTTTTTCTTGACCCGTGAGCGTAGCAGTATATTCAATCAGGAGACAGCGGGTGACGTGCATTGCCGTTTCTTTTTGTTGTTGCAGACTTGTCTGCTGGTTGCTGTCCTGCTTTGTCACCGTCAGTATGCTGAAGCATCCCCTTTCGGCATGCCTTTATCATTGTTGGTGTGTGTGTCCTTACTGTTTGCTTTCGGACTTGGCAAGGTGTGTCTGTATGGTGTTGTTGATTGGATATTTTTTAACAATTCGAAAAATGCCCTTTGGGTGGAATCTTATCTTTTTGTCTATGCACTTTCAGGTATTTTCCTCTTCCCTTTGGTTTTGTTGGTTGTCTATTTGGGTTTGCCTCCGATGGCAACGGCTATATACTGTCTGATTCTATTTGTTTTTGCCAATTTATTGCTCGTTTATAAGTGTTTTAGCATATTTTTCAACAAAAATTATGGTGTTTTCTATTTAATTGTGTACTTTTGCACCCTTGAAATCTTACCTGTCCTCGTTTTGGGGAAAGGAATGGGGCTCATAAATAACATAAAAATATAAAAAACTTACGACATTGGAAATTAAGAAAATTCTGATTTCACAGCCAAAACCGGCAGGAGAAAAATCTCCTTATTACGACATTGCCGAGAAATATGGTGTGGAAATGGTGTTCCGTCCTTTTATTAAGGTGGAAAGCGTGTCACCTAAAGAATTCAGGCAGCAAAAGGTCTCTATCTTGGATCATACGGCTGTGGTGTTCACTTCGCGTCATGCTATAGATCACTTTTTTCATCTGTGCGCAGAATTGCGCGTTGTCATTCCTGAAACGATGAAATATTTTTGTGTCACAGAGTCTATCGCACTCTATATACAGAAATATGTGCAGTATCGCAAACGTAAAATTTTCTTCGGAAATACGGGCAAGATGGATGATTTGGCTACTCCAATAGCTAAGCACAAGACCGAAAAATACTTTGTTCCTTTGTCGGATGTACATACGGATGAGATAAAAAACATGTTGGATGGGCTGAAAGTGCAGCATTCCGAAGCTGTGATGTATCGTACAGTGAGCAATGATTTCGGTGAAGGCGAAAAGTTGGATTATGATATGCTCGTTTTCTTCAGCCCATCGGGTATTGCATCTTTGATGAAGAATTTCCCCGAATTTGTACAAGGGGAAATGTTGATAGCCTCTTTTGGCCCCACGACTGCAAAGGCGGTGAAGGATGCCGGATTGCGACTGGATATTGAGGCACCTTCGATAGAGGCTCCTTCCATGGCTGCTGCGATAGAGTTGTATCTTCGGAATAGGAAATAGGTAGTGTACGGCCTTGTCGGGTACAAAAAATGCGCGGATTGCACGGATGATTGTTAAGGACGTGTAGTCCGCGTAGTTTTATATAAGAAAGAATAATGATATGAACAAGTTGACGAAAGCAGAAAGGCTGAAAAGGAAACTTGTGATAGATTCCCTTTTTAGCGGCGATGGAAAGTCTTTTCCGGTATTTCCATTGCGGGTAGTATTTATGCCTGCTGAGAAGGAGGAAGGTGAAGCTGCTGTGCGTGTGTTGGTGAGTGTGTCGAAGCGATGTTTCAAACGTGCTGTCAAGCGCAATAAGGTGAAACGTCAGATACGTGAAGCATACCGCAAGAACAAGCAACAGCTGTATGATGCTTTGGAGGATAAGCCGTTTGGGGTAATCCTTGCTTTTATTTGGCTGGACAAGGAGCTGCATACTTCTGAAGAGGTGGAATATAAGATGAAGGTGCTGTTGCGTAGAGTGACAGAAAAACTGTCGGTTTATGAATAGGGTAGAGAGTTGGATGGTTGAATTCCTGTTGTTGCCAGTCCGTTTCTATAGGAGTTGTATATCACCACTGACACCGCCATCTTGCCGGTTCACGCCTACTTGTTCGGCTTATGCCATGGAGGCTTTGCGTAAACATGGGCCATTGAAAGGTACGTATTTGGCATTGCGCCGTTTGTTGCGGTGCCATCCTTGGGGCGGTTCCGGGTATGATCCGGTACCTTGATTGGCAGTGCACCCGGGAGGTATCCCCTCCCTTTCTATGATGCACATTCTCTCTCCCGCTGCTCCCGCTGTTTCATTTTAGGGAGGTTCTATAAATTAGCTTGCGAGGATTTGCTTCGGATTTTTGAGGATTTTCCTTCTTATCTACGAAGATGCGTAGCGGGCTACGTATCAAGGAGATAAGAAGGAAAAGACCAAAAAGACAAGCAAAGCGTCCAAGCAGAGAACCACCCCGAATAAACAAAAAACTAATTTATAGAACCTTCCTTTAGAGAAAATCGTTTGCCGATACGGGAAAAAAACGTATCTTTGTCGCGGGATTAAAGCCTGTATTTAATTTGAAGAAACACCAAATGAAAGACGAAAACTTATGAAGACAAATCCGGACTATATGCTCCGCGACATTGCGGGAGAGACCATCATCGTGAATCAGGGAAGCTCGCATACCGATATGACCCGCATCATCTCACTCAATGCTTCGGCCCGCTTGCTGTGGGAGAACTTGGAGGGACGCGATTTCACTTTGGCCGATGCTGTACAGGTGCTTGTCGGACACTATGGTATAGACCCCGCTCAGGCCGAGGCTGATGCAGCCCGTTGGGTGGAACAGATGGAAGCTTGTGGCGGAGTATTGCGAAGGGAGGTATGATGGTTGGCGGACAGATGTATCCCCGTTCTGTGAGGATGCTGTTGGCGCTGCTGGCAAGCGCCTTGAACGGTAAGCGTGCGGTTGAGGAACTCTTTTCTCCTGCTGCCGAACAGGATTGGCGTGAATGTTACAAGATGGCTGCAGAACAAGGAGTGATGGCCATTGCGTGGGATGGTGTGTTGGCACTGCCTGCCGCCTGCCAACCGCCGAGAGCCGTGAAATTGCCGTGGGCTCTGGCTGTGGAGAAGTATGAGCAGCGTTATGAACGCTATTGCCATACGGTGCAGGAACTTACTGACACCTTCCGCCCGCATGGAATCGGGCTGATGCAACTCAAGGGGGTAGGTTTTTCGGCCTGCTATCCCGTTCCTGCCCATCGCGAAGGGGGAGACATCGATGTTTATCTCTATTCGCTCGACCCTTTGGGCATGACAGATAGTGAGGCGCGCGAACGGGGAGAAAGACTGATGGAGGAACAGGGGATTGGCATCGAACGCACCCACTCGAAGAAACATAATGAGTTCTACTATCGGAATATTATGATAGAGAGTCACAAGACGTTTCTCAATGTATATAATACGCCCGAAGCCAAACCGATGGAGGCTTGGCTGCATACACAGAAACAGCCGGTGGCGGCAGCACTGTGTGGCGGCAGATACACTGTCAGTGTGCCTGGTGATGCCTTCAATGCTGTGTTTATCGGATTCCACGCTGCACAGCACTATGTCCACGGACTTTCGTTGCACCACTTGTGCGATTGGGCTTGTATGGTGCGTAGGGGAGGCTTGTCGCTGCTTCCTGCAGAGCAGACGGATCGTAAAGTGATGCGTTTCCTCCAGGCTTTTACAGCGTTGGCCGTACAGCACTTGGGGGTTGAGGCAGAGAATGTGCCTTACGATGGAGCCTATGCAGCGGCGATTTTTCACGAGATGCTTTATCCGGCCTTCTCTGCCGATGCGGCAAAGGCTCTGCAAGGGAATCCATGGCGTACGTTGATATACAAGACCCGTCGTTTCTTCCATCGCAACCGCAAAATCAACAGTGTGTTCACCATTAGTCTGGCCAGTCGTTTGCGTGAAGTTTATAAGAACAATGTCAAGGATCCTGCCCGGCTTTTCCGGATGACGGGGAAATAGGGGAGAACATGAATCTGCTGAAACGTACATATCGGCTGTTGCTTCCCGAAGAACGGAAGGGGGTGATGCAGGTGGCGGGAGCCGTCTTTTCGACCGCCTTGCTCAATTTCGTAGGGATAGCCTCGCTGTTGCCGGTACTCTATCTGCTGTTGGAGCGGCATGGCGACCGTACGACTGTACTCCTTTTTTGCCTGTTGGCTTTTGGTGTGGTGCTGCTGAAGGCTTTTCTTTCCAATTGGCTGATGAAGGTGCAGCACCGTTTCCTGCTTGGCCTGTACAAACGGCTGAGTCTTACCCTATATACATCTTATTATCGGCGCGGATTGCTTTTCATCCGTGAGCGTGGAGCCAACCGCCTGTCGTTTGAGGTCAACAATGTCTGCTTCAATTTCACTCAGGGCATTCTGATGCCCTTGCTCCACATGGCGTCCGATGGTATGCTGCTCCTGCTGGTCACTGTGGCTTTCCTCGTTTATGATGCCGGCACTATGCTGTTGCTCTATGCATCGTTTGTTCCTTTTGTAGTGGCTTACCAGTTGGTGGTGAAAAAGCGTGTGGGACAATATGGCCGCGAAGAGCAGGAAGCAAAGCGTGGTCAGGCCCGTGTGGTGGGTGATACGTTCCGGGGATATGCCGAAGCAGAGGTTTATGGAGTCTTTCCCCGCTTGTGGCACCAGTTTGAGGAAGGTGCCGATGAGGTGGCTCACAACCGGATGCAGATGATGCAGATCCAGCGTCTGCCTATGGTGTTGTCGGAGTTGTCGGTAGTCATAGGGTTGGCATTGCTCGCCTTCACCGGTGGAGGAGACATCAGTCTGTTGGTCGGAGCCTTTGCTTTGGTTGCGTTGAGGCTGCTGCCCGCTTTGCGTAGTCTGCTCACCGGATGGACGCAAGTGCAGCATGCCGCTCATTGTCTCGACATTATTGAGGAGGGAATGGAGGTGATGAAACCCTCCGATGAAGAGAATCAGACCGCCGCACTCCCTTTTGAGCGGGAGATAACTTTCAGCGGATTGAGCTTTGCTTATGAAACAGGCATGAACGTGATAGACTCACTGGATGCTTCCGTGCGTAAGGGTGAGATGGTGGGCGTCAGTGGGCAGAGCGGAGTGGGGAAAAGTACCCTTTTCAATCTGCTGATGGGATTTCTTTTCCCAGTGGAGGGGAAGGTCTGCATTGACGGCGTCCCCTTGACGGAAGGCAACCGGCGGGCATGGATGCGGCGCATTGCCTATGTGTCGCAGGAGGTCTTCATCTTCGACAATACATTGGCAGGCAACATCGCACCGGGCGAGAAGGACGTGGATCTGCATCGGGTGGAAGAGATACTGCGGCAAGTGGCCTTGGACGGATGGGCTGCCACACTTCCCCAAGGTTTGGACACGCTGATGAATGAGAGCGGCACACGTCTGTCCGGTGGACAGAAGCAGCGTATCGGACTGGCAAGAGCGCTCTACAAGCAGGCTGATGTGCTGTTGTTGGACGAGGCAACCTCGGCACTTGACCATGAGACGGAGCGGGAAATCAATGATACTTTGTCGGAACTGCGTCGGGCAAATCCGCAACTGACCATCCTCTACATTGCCCACCACGACAGTGCATTGGCCTTGTGCGACAGGGTGATAAGATTGGAATGAAACTTAGTGGCCGGCATCCGGTCCTTATTATAAATGATGTATGAAAAAGCAGTATTACCAGATAGCAGGGAAGACATTGCAGGCAACCGGTGACAGACTGTGCCGGACTTTGGCTGCCATGCAGAGCATGGAAACGTTCCGTGTGGAGCAGCCTTGCGGTGAAGTGTACGAATTTGTGGAAACGGAGCAAGAGGCACCACGTTTCGAAAAGATAATTTATCGGTTGAAAGATCTGGATACCGCTTTCCTTTTCGGTATTACCACCGATGGATACCGCTTGCAACAGATGATGGACGACGGACGGCAGACCGACCTTTGGACTCGTCACGGAAGCCGGCAGATGATGCTCAAGGGAGACCATGAGTGCCGGATGGTGCGCTATGCCCTTTGGACAGGCTATGGCATACAGGGGCTGCACGAAGGAAGGCTGATGTTGCACAGCAGCTGCATCGTCTGTCATGGGCAGGCAGTCATGTTCTTGGGTGAAAGCGGCACAGGAAAGAGTACGCACACCCGGCTTTGGAGAGAACATATTCCAGGCAGTTCTTTGCTGAACGATGATGGACCCATCGTCAGTGTAGAAGCCGATGGCAGTGTGTGGGTGTCGGGCAGTCCGTGGAGTGGCAAAACCCCCTGTTATCGTCCCGAACGCTATCCGTTGAAGGCTTGTGTCCGCTTGTCTCAAGCTCCCAAGAATGACATCAGCCGTTTGAAGGTGTTGCAGGCCTATGCAGCACTGCATCCCTCGTGCCCGCCGGCTTTTGCCTACGACCGCCGGCTCTACGACCTTCAGAGCCAGATACTCGGTGAAGTACTCTCGGCAGTGCCTTGCTACCATTTGGCCTGTCTGCCCGATGGCGATGCCGCCCGTCTTTCTTGTCAGACCGTTTTGGGTGCAGAGTTATGACGAAACAAATACCCAATGACCTCTTTTTTGCACAGGTAGAAGAAGAAATCGCTTGTGGCCGTGAAGTGCGCATCCGATTGGTGGGCACCTCCATGCGTCCCTGGCTGAAGGGTGGAGTCGATGAGTTGGTGGTAGCACCATGCCAACCCGACACCCTGCAGTTGCTCGATGTGGTTCTCTTCCGCTATCATGGGCACCATGTGCTGCACCGCATTGTGCATATTTCCACTGATGGATACACCCTGCAAGGCGATGGAGTTTGGGCTTCGCAGGAACATTGTACGGAGGCCGACATCGTAGGGCGTGTGGTCTGTATCTGTCGTCCTTCCCACGATCCACTCCCCGTCACAGCCCTCTCGTGGCGCGTCCGCAGTCGGGTGTGGCACCTGCTCAGGCCGTTCCGCCGTTGGCTGTTGCGCATCTGCCGGATATTGGGCTATTGATTTGTCTTTTTGTTTTTTCCCCCTCTCATCTGAAAAAATGCAAGCTGCAAAATTTGTTTTGCAGCTTGCATTTTTTCTTTTTGGGCTACGCATTTCACCCATTTGCAAGCCGCAAAAATAAAAATCCAAGCCGCAAAATCAGGGAAGAGTTGTGGAAAATAAAAGAATCGCTGAATAGTTACAAATCCATGCTGAATAGTTAATAAAAAAACGAGAAATTCTGTGAAAGTTGTTATTCTTTTTCGGAAATGAG
>CAZTPB010000055.1:0-12126 GCA_964614555.1 uncultured Bacteroides sp. | reverse complement strand
TGCTACACCCTTACCACCAACACTTTGTCGATGCGGACACCATCCATATCGATAATCTCCATCCGGAAGTCTTGCCACATGAGGCGTTCGCCTGTTTCGGGGATGTGGCCGAGCCGCTCTAATATCAACCCTGCCAGTGTGTTGCAATTGGGGGCATGGGCACTCAACTCTTCGCATTCGAAGTAGGTGAGGAACTCGTAGAGGGGGCATTGGCCATCGATCAGCCATCCCTTGTTGTCTTGACGTTCGATGATGTAGGGTTGCTCGTCATCAGCCGTGTCACCCACTTCGCCGACAAGCCCTTCGAGGATGTCCTTGGTGGTGACGATGCCTTGTGTGCTGCCATATTCATCGCAGACAAGGGCACGACTGACCTTCTGCTCCTTCAACAGTTCGAGAGCCTTATAGACGGTCATGTTTTCCGGCAGATAGAGCGGTTGGCTGATGATGCTCTCCAGTGAGAAGTCAGGGCAGTCGAGGCCAACAATCAAGGCTTTGAGGGTGGCAATGCCGCACACCTTTTCCAATGTGCCGTCAATCACGGGGTAGGCTTCGTAGAGGCTGTCGTGGATGATGTCGCGCACTTCGGCAGCATTCATGTGTATGTCGAGGCATACCAGTTCCTTGCGATAAGTCATGATGGAGGAGACTTTCAGGTCGCCCATCACAAAGACGCGCTCCATGATGTCTTGCTCCACCTCCTGCACTTCGCCGGCTTCGGCTCCCTCTTGTATCATGGTTTTGATTTCCTCTTCCGTCACACGATTTTCATTGTCGCGGATGCCCATCAGCTTGACGATGAGGACAGTGCTCTGCGACAGAAGCCATACAAAAGGTTTGGCGGCCACCGATAGCAGGTGCATGGGGGGAGCCAGCAGCTTGGCCGCACGGTCGGCCAAGGCAAGACCGATGCGTTTCGGCACCAGCTCGCCGGCTACGATGGACAGGTAGGTGACGATGAAGACTATCAGCGATTGGGCAATGGAGGGAGCATAAACGGCGGGTACTCCCCATCCGGTGAGGATGGTAGCGAAGTCGGCAGCCAATACGTCACCAGAATAGAGACCCGTCAGGATGCCGATAAGAGTGATGCCTATCTGTACGGTGGAGAGAAACCTGTCCGGCTCGTTGGCCATATCCAATGCCCGTTGTGCAGCGCGGCTTCCTCGCTTGGCATCCGCCATGAGCTTTGATTTTCTTGCTGATATGAGGGCTATTTCTGCCAAAGAGAATATGCCGTTCAGCAAAATCAGCAATAAGATGATGATGCTTTCTTTCATATTGTTGTCTGTCTGTGTAAGGAGTTGGACCTCCTTTATCTCACAAGCATGTTATCCTCTTATCCGTTTGATGGCACGATAGATTTCGCCTCCCCAGAGAATGAGTGAGGTAGAGGCGATGATGATGCCCCATGTCTGCCAATCGAGTGGGGTGGTACGGAATACTTCGCCTCCCCATTGCACAATGATGAATTGTCCGACAAGGATGATGCCTGCTACAATCCATTGGGTGTATGACTTGCCCAACCCTTTGAAGGCGGAGTCTGTAGTGCCCAATACGCGGGCATTGAAGAGGTTCCAAAATTGCAGCATGACGAAAATGGTGAAGAAGACGGTGAGCCCCTTGATGTCGAGCAATCCGTTGCCGTTCATGTAGAGGTACAATCCCAAGAGGATGGCGACGAAGAGCACGCCCATGCCACCGATGTTGCGATACATGGCAGGAGTGATGATGAAGTCGGTGTTCTTGCGCGGTTTCTCCTTCATGACACTTTCGCTGGGCGGGATGGAAGCAAGAGCCATGGCGGCAAAGGTGTCCATGATGAGGTTGATCCAAAGCATCTGTGTTACTGTCAGAGGGATGGCCGAACCCATACAGGCACCCAACAGGACGATAGCCAGTGCCACCACGTTGATGGTCAGCTGGAAAGCGATGAAGCGCTGGATGTTCTTGTAGAGCGAGCGCCCCCACATGACGGCTGTGCCGATGCTGTTGAACGAGTCGTCGAGCAGGGTGATGTCGCTGGCCTCCTTGGCCACGGATGTACCCGTACCCATGGAAAGACCCACTTGGGCATGGTTGAGTGCAGGGGCATCGTTGGTGCCGTCGCCCGTCACGGCTACTACCGCACCTTTCTGTTGCAAGAGTTGCACGAGGCGTTGTTTGTCGGTAGGACGGGCACGCGACATTATCTTGAGATCCATCACACGGTCGAGAGCTTCTTCGTCGCTAAGGGCGGCAAACTCTACACCTGTGATGCGGTTGCGGTCGGTGTCTTCGGGTTTCCAGAGACCTATTTGTCGGGCAATCTCTGTGGCAGTACCCGGAGTGTCTCCAGTGACTATCTTGATGCCGATGCCTGCACTCTGGCATTTGCTTACAGCGGCAGGTACATCGGGACGGATGGGGTCGGAGATGGCGGCAATGCCGAGGAATGTGATGTCTGAATCATTTACCAGTGTTTCACAGTCGGTGCCTGCTTCTGCACTCACTTCAGCCATGGCGAAGCCCAAGGTGCGCATGGCCATATTCTGGTAGTTCATCAGTTGTTGGTTGGCCGTTGGCAGATACTCTTCAATAGGACTTTTTTTCTCCCCCGTGCTCAAAAAGTTTTTTGCGTGTCTGAGAATAATTTCGGGCGCACCTTTAATGTATAAAGTACGTTTTCCGTCTTTCTCTACCAAGGTTGCCATGTATTTGCGCTCGGTAGAGAAGGGGAGTTGGCTGACGGTCTTTACCTCGTCGCGCAGTTGTTCATAATTCTGACCATTCTTGTGCAGCCAGAGCAGGAGTGCACCCTCTGTCGGATTGCCGATGGGATTCAGTTCTTCCCCTTTGCGCTCGATGAAAGCGGTGCTGTTTGCCGCCATAGAGAGGTAGATGCGCGATGCGGCGCTCGTAGCTTGTAGCTCATCATTTGTAGCTAACGAAGGGAATTGTGTCTCATACACCTGCATCTTGTTTTGCGTGAGTGTGCCCGTCTTGTCGGTGCAGATGACAGTGACGGCACCCATTGTTTCGCAAGCATGCATCTTGCGCACGAGGTTGTTGGTGGCAAGCATGCGGCGCATATTCAGAGCCAGACTCAGGGTGACGCTCATGGGGAGTCCCTCTGGTACAGAGACAACGATGAGTGTGACGGCCATCATGAAATATTTCAATACGATTTGTGCCACCTCCATCCATTGTTGCCAGCCTTGGATGCTGCCGTTTTCCTGAAACCAGGCATAGAGGTCGCGGCTGACGAAGACCACAAAGGTGACTCCTGCAATGGAGAATCCCACTTTGCCGATGAGGTTGGCCAGCCGGGTGAGCTGTTTGTTCAGCGGGGTCTCCTCTTCGTTTTTCTCTGTCGATTGGCGGGCTACTTTGCCTATCTCCGTCTGGTCGCCTACACGGAGCACCCGCATGATGCCGTGTCCGTCGGTCACCGTAGTGCCGCGCATCACCTGATTGCTCGGATAGGTGGCATCAGCATCAAACTCTTCAGGCAGAATGGTCTTTTCTACCATCAGTTCGCCCGTCAGGCTCGATTCGTTCACTTGCAAGGACGTGGCTTCGATGAGTTCTCCGTCGGCAGGTATCTCCTCACCGTTTTCTACAATCACGATGTCGTCCACTACCACCTCCCTGCGCGGGATGCTGTGTATCTGTCCGCCTCGGATGACCTTCACCTGAGTCTCCTCGCCTACGGCGCTGAGCAGGTCGAACTTCTTTCCGGCATCGTATTCGAAGTAGAAGCCGATGCCTGTGGCCAGGAAGATGGCAAAGATGATGCCGATGGTCTCGGCATATTCGTTTTCAATGATGGAAATGCCCAATGAAAGGACAGCTGCTACGAGCAGTACCTTGATGACGGGATCTTTGAATTTTTCCAGATAAAGTTTCCAGATGCTCTCTCTGGCCGGAGGTGTGAGGGTGTTCTCTCCGTAGAGGGAACGACTTTTGATGACCTCTTCTTCACAGAGACCCTGATGCTTGTTTTTTGTAGTTGCCATTGGCTTTATTAAAATACTGTATATATAAGATAACGTTTTTGTCCCTTTACGGGTTTTCATGGACAAAGGTAGATATAAAAGTGAAGCCCTACTCTTTTTTACATTCTTTTTTAGCAATTATATCCTTTTTTTTGCTCTTTGAAAAGAAAAAAACATTACCTTTGCCTCCCTAATGAAGTAGAAAATATGAAAAATAAGGTTAGTCGGAATAGGAGTGGTTGGAAAACGTTTGCATTGTCGTTGTCAATTTCCATGTCGGCAGTTGTAGGGCAGGCGCAAAGTGAACTTTATCCTGAGCATTTTGATTTGGAAGAGGTGAGGTTGCTTGACAGTCCTTTGAAGCGGGCTATGGACACCAATATCGCTCTGCTGTTGCAATATGATACGGACAGGCTGTTGACACCTTTTGTCCGGCAGGCGGGACTTTCGGACAAAAGCGGAAGCAAGTATTACCAATGGACGGCCAATCATCCTTCTTTCACCAATTGGGGACTCTCTTCGTGGTCGCTTGAAGGACACGTCGGCGGACACTACCTGACGGCATTGGCATTGGCTTATGCTGCAACGGAGGATGAAGGCTTGAAGGCTGAACTGAAAAGCCGTACGGACTATATGCTGGAGGTGCTGAAGGATTGTCAGAATGCTTATGCCGGCCATACGGGAGGCATGGAAGGATTCATCGGCGGGCAGCCCATCAATCAGATATGGACAGGGTTGTATAGCGGAAACCTCACGGCTTTCAGGCAATATGGCGGTTGGGTGCCCTTCTACTGCAGTCACAAGGTGTTGGCCGGCTTGCGCGACGCCTGGCTATATACGGGCAGTGAAACGGCCAAAGAACTCTTCAGGGGCTTGTGCGACTGGAGTGTGAACCTCATTTCTAATCTTACAGATGCACAGATGCAAGAGGTGCTGGGATGGGAGCACGGAGGCATGAACGAGACGCTGGCCGATGCCTATCGCATCTTTGGGGACGAACGTTACCTCATGGCGGCCAAACGCTACAGTCACTTGTACGAAATCAATGGTATGCAAGGGACGGAAACTACTTATTCGACCACTTTCCTCAACGGACAACACGCCAATACGCAGGTGCCCAAATTTATAGGTTTCGAGCGTATCTGGCAGGAAGCGGAAGGGAATGCGTCATACCGTACGGCAGCACACAACTTCTGGCACGATGTGGCCATGCACCGCACGGTATGTATTGGCGGCAACAGCGTCAGCGAACACTTCCTTGCGCACGAGCGGAGTGCAGAATATATGACCAATCTCGACGGCCCGGAGAGCTGCAATTCCAACAATATGCTCAAGCTTTCGGAAATGCTCTTCGACGAGACGCACGAGGCACGCTATGCCGACTTCTATGAAAGCACGATGTGGAATCACATCCTCTCCACGCAAGACCCTGCAACGGGCGGATACGTCTATTTTACCTCGTTGAGGCCACAGAGCTACCGCATTTATTCACAAGTCAATCAGGCGATGTGGTGCTGTGTGGGCACCGGCATGGAAAACCATTCGAAATACGGTCATTTCATATATACCCATGAAGGAGAGGATACCCTGTTTGTCAACCTGTTTACCGCCAGCCGGTTGGATGCTGAAGAATTTGCTTTGACGCAAGAGACGGCCTTTCCCTATACGCCGGCTACCAAACTCACACTCCGCAAGGGGGGTGAGTTCACTTTGGCCATCCGCCATCCGGCATGGGTGGGCGAGGGGTTTGCTGTGACGGTCAATGGCGAGAAACAGCCTTTGTCGGTAAATCCGGGTGAAGCCTCCTATGTGAAAATCAAGCGCTTGTGGCAGGCAGGGGATGAAGTGCTGGTTGATTTGCCGATGAGCCTCCGCTATGAAGCGTGTCCGGGATATGACGGTTACATAGCCTTTAAATATGGCCCGGTGCTTTTGGCGGCCCGTACGACTTCACCGACAGAGCAGGATGCCGATTCGTTGGGCTTGGAGTACGAGGCTTTGCAGAACGAGTATGCAGGGGAAGGGCGTATGGATCATGCTCCCGGCAGCCGTGCTACATTGAAGGGGTTGAACAGTGCCCCGTTGTTGATAGGTGAACGTACAGCGGTGTTGGAACTTGTCGAACCCGTCAATCTTGACAAGTTGCATTTCAGTCTTGATGCTTCGTCCGAGGCCGGTAGTGGAGATTGGGGCAAAATGGTGCTGGAGCCTTTTTATGGCATTCATCACAGCCGCTATTCTTGTTATTGGTATCAGCAGACGATGGAGCAATATCAGCAGAGCAACATGGGAAAGGCCGATGCTGAAGAAAAGGCACTGTTGGAGCGTACGCTTGATTTCGTGGCTACGGGTGAGCAGCAGAGTGAGGCCGGACACGATGCGTTGTACAGCACGGCTTCAACGTCAGGCTCGTACAACGGCGAATCTTATCGGGATGCACCGGCAGGAGGATTCATCCAATATACCTTGTCCAATGCGACCGGACAGACAGAGGGAGTGGCCGTCATGTGCCGTTTTACGTTGGCTGACAAGGGGCGTATGGCTACGCTCTATATCGATGGGGAGGAACTGGAAAGTATCACTGTGCCTTCGGCACATGCCAAAGCAGATGAGAACGGTTTCTTCAATGTGGAGTATCCGATACCGGCATCAATGCTGACCCATGCTGACGGGACGGTGAAGGCGAGCGTCGTGTTTCGGATTGTGGCCTCTTCATCAACCTATTGTCCGGGACTGTATTATCTGCGGTTGGTCAACGGGTATGAGAGTAAGGCTTATACTTTCCGTGCCACCGATTGGAAAACGGGAGATACCGGAAGGGTGAGCCAGAGCAACATCAGTTATGATGACGCGGCCAATACGCTGACGGTCAATGCCGGCACAGGAAACCACAATGTCTGTCTGATGCTTGACTATGAACATTGTGAATACACCGTCAGCGAGACCGAAAAATATCTGATAGTCAAAGGGACTAACCTGAGTATGTCGAAGACAAAGTCCTATCTCTGGTGGCTCAATGGCATCAACCGGGGAAGCAGTGTGCAACCTACGGTGGTGAACCGGATGAGCGACGGGGAGGTGATTGTCGGATGGGACTTGAGCCAGAGCGGACTGGCAGACAACTGTAAAGGTCGTGAATACGGCTTGTCTATGGGAATGACAATATTCGGATTGACCTCCACTACCGGCAGTTCGACAATCAGCCATATAGGATTCTACGAATCGGTCAGCAGCTTCTTGAAGACCCAGGCTGTCCGTCACCCGGAAGTGGGTACGGCCGAACTCGTTGATGTATATAATATAGGAGGGGTGCTTCTACGTTCCGCAGTAGCAGAAGAGGAAGCCGTCGATGGATTGGCGGAAGGCACTTATATCGTAGGAAACAGCAAGGTGGTGGTGAAATGAGATTTTTCTTGTCTGATTCGGACGGAATAGAAAAAGTTTCGCTATTTTTGCAGTCTCTACATTGGGTAGGAATGTCGGTCGGCATTGAACCACAGACCTGTCCGTATTGTTGATAATGTGGAACAACTATAAAACGAAAGGGGATAAAGCATGAGAAAAGTGGAATTGAAGGTGCAGGATGTCACACAGGGTACGATGGGAGGGAAACCTTTCTTCCTGATGCTCCGTGAGGTGGATGGAGACCGCAAACTGTCAGTGATGATAGGAGCCACGGAAGCGCAGGCCATCCTTGTGGCCATGCGTGGTGTGCAGGTTCCTCGTCCGTTGTTGTATGATGTGTATATCAGCACGTTGGACACTTTTGGCATCTGTTTGCGGGAGGTGCTTATTTACAAAGTGCTGGATGGTGTCTATTACGCATCTTTGGTGTTGGAGGGCAATGAGGCTTTTGAGCATTTGGATGTGCGTACATCAGATGCCGTAGCTTTGGCTCTCCGTTATCACTCCCCCATCTATACCGTTGAAGCCTTGTTGGCTCGGGAGCACATTTACGAAGATAGCAACGGAGCGATTTCAATCCCTGTTTCTTCGGTGGATGTCAGTGTCTTGAAAGAGGCATTGGAGCGGGCTGTCAAAGACGAAAATTATGAATTGGCCGCCCAATTGCGTGATGAAATAGCCCGCCGGGCGGACAAAGGAAACGAAAAATAGTCAGAAGAAAGAAGCTATGCACCTGTTTTATGTACCCGGAATAGAGAAACTGGAACTTCCCGAGGAGGAGGCCGCACATTGTGCCCGTGTGTTGCGGATGAGTGAGGGTGATGCGGTTGTCGTTACCGACGGGAAAGGGCATTTCTACGATGCCGAATTGACAGTGGTTTCTCCCAAGAGATGCCTTTTCAAAGTGTTGCATACACGTACGCCAGAGCCTTTATGGACGGGACACCTGCACGTGGCTATGGCACCGACAAAGCACATGGATAGGGTGGAGTGGTTTGCTGAGAAGGCTACAGAAATAGGATTTGATGAGTTGACTTTCCTCGATTGCCGCTTCTCCGAACGCAAAGTCATCAAAACGGAACGGGTTGACAAAATCCTTGTGTCAGCCATGAAGCAATCGCTGAAACCTGTCAAACCCAAATTGAATGAGATGACGGACTTCGCCAAATTCGTCTGTGGCACTTTCAGCGGGCAGAAGTTCATCTGCCATTGTTATGAAGATTTGGGCGAGAAAAAGCCCTTGAAAGAGGCTGTCACTTCTGGGCAGGATGCCGTGGTGATGATAGGCCCGGAGGGAGACTTCAGTCGCGAAGAGGTGCAGCTGGCCATGAAGCAGGGCTTTGTGCCCGTCAGTTTGGGGCGTTCACGCTTGCGCACTGAGACGGCGGCACTGGTGGCTTGCCATCTGTTGAATTTGTTTAACCAAAAATAGAAAGAGAAAATGAAAACAATGAGAAACTTGTTCATGATGCTGCTGGTGGCAGTGTTGTGTGTGGCTTGTAGTCAGACGGCTGACTATGTGAATGTAATTCCGAAAGATGCCCCGGTTGTAGCAGCTGTAAATTTGCAGGCTTTGGGTGAGAAAGCTTCACTGAAAGACTACAAGGGCTTCATTGATATGGGATTGATGCAGGTGCAGAAGAGCGATGCGCAGCTGTATGAGCAGTTGAAGGAGATTGTGGACGCCCCCCTTTCCTTGGGATTGGCTCTGAATGAGCCTCTTTATTTCTTCATGTTGGCTGACGGGAAAAATGCAGCAGGTGTAATGAAAGTGACTGATGGCGACAAGGTGAAGCAGTTGGCCCAAAAGTTCTTGTCTCAAGAGGGAATAGAGTATTCAGAGGAGGGTGACCGTATGTGGATTGCTGCTTCAGTGGCTATTGTAGTGACGAACGACTTGTTGTTGGTCGGGCCTGATCGGGTGATGTTGGAGAAACTTTTGGCACAGACGGCCGATGACAGCTTTGTCTCTACCGGACTTTGGGATGACATGGCAGCCATGAAGGGCGACATCAAATTGTCTGTGGCCCAAGGCAAGTTGGTGCAGGCGGACGAAATGATGCAGATGCCGGAATTGGAGGCCTTTTATCAGGCATTGGGCGTTGACTTGAAGGAAAGCAAATCAGTGATGGGCATTGACTTCTTGCCCGGAAAGGCTGTGGTGTTCTCTAAGGCATACAACTCCGAGGAGTTTGGAGAGATGCAGGAAAAATTGCTGGACAAGGTGGATGGCGACTTTTTGACGAAGATGCCGGCAAATCCTGCCTTGTGGATGACGATGAATATGGATGGCAAGGCATTGGCCGAACTGACAGAGCGCATCCTGGAGGCTATACCTGATGCCAAGCAGGTGGATATGGAAGAAATAAGACCTTTCATTGAGACTATCAACGGAGAGGTGGCCTTTGCGCTGAACGGCGTACAGCCTGGCGGGCAGACAATGCTCCCCGACCTTACTGTCTTTGCCCGGGTGAAAGACAATGTTTGGGAAGAAAAGCTCCGCTCTTTGGGGGGTAATCCGGCTGGGTTAGCTTATGGCATGGTCGGTGATGATCTCTTCTATCTGACGACCAACAAGGAAGTCATGGCCAATCCGGGAGAGAGATTGGACGCATCTGTAGCTGATGCTTCTTGGGCAGACAAGGTGGATGGCTCCTATTGTTATATGACCGTTGAGGCGGAACCTCTCAAGCAATTGCTTGGCATGACTTTGAGCCGCAGCGAGAAGCGTCAGGCTGAGGCCATACTGAATCTTTTTGAGCGTGCAGAAGCAGGTAATACCTCATTGGACGAAGGGGAAATTACTGTCTATTTCAAGAACAAGGAGGAAAATGCCCTGAAGCAGCTGATTCAGTTGGCTATCTCCATGAATATGTAACATCAGTCCATCCGTTATGAATCGAATAGAACTACAGCAGACCCTCCCCGAAGTATTTGCGGGGAGGGATACTGTCTTTTCCGAAGTGTGGCACAAGGCATTGGTCTTGGAGAGGGGGAAAAACTACCTGATAGAAGCAGCCTCCGGCACGGGGAAGTCATCCTTTTGCAGCTATATTTATGGTTATCGGTCCGATTATCAGGGTATCATTGCTTTCGATGGGAGGAATATCCGAAACTTGACGGATGCCGATTGGGTGGAAGTGCGCAAGAAATCGTTGGCCATGCTCTTTCAGGATTTGCGCCTCTTCTCGGAACTGACAGCTTGGGAGAATGTGCACCTGAAGAACCAATTGACAGGCTTTCGCAAAAAGAAGGAGATTATGTGGTGGTTCGATTCATTGGGCATTGCCGACAAAGTGGATGTGCCCGTGGGACGTATGTCGTTCGGTCAGCAGCAACGGGTGGCCTTCATCCGGGCACTTTGTCAACCGTTTGACTTCATTTTCTTGGACGAGCCGGTCAGTCATTTGGATGAGCCGAACGCCTTCATTATGGCAAAAATTCTGGCGGAGGAGGCGGACAAACAGGGAGCCGGTATCATTGTGACCTCTATCGGGAGGCACATCATGTTGGATTATGATAAGAAGTTGAAGCTATGAGACTGGTGTGGAAATTGTTGCGTCAGCATCTCAGCCCTTCGCAATTATTAGGGTTCAGTGTGGCCAATCTGTTCGGGTTGGCTATTGTCTTGTTGGGTGTCCAGTTCTATCAGGATGTGTTGCCTCTTTTTACAGGTGGCGACAGTTTTATGAAGAGCGATTTTCTTGTGGTTTCCAAAAAGATAAGTACGATAGGTTCTTTTGTAGGCAGAGACAATTCATTTTCCCACGAAGAAGTGGAAGAGATAGAGGGGCAGCCTTACGTGAAAGGAGTCGGAGCCTTTACACCTTCGCAGTTCAGAGTGACGGCCGGCGTCGCGTTGGAGGGTACAGGAGTGCACGTCTCCACCGATATGTTTTTCGAATCGGTACCTGCTGCTTATGTGGATATTTCCACCGCTGACTGGAAATACCGGGTCGGGAGCGAAGACATTCCTATTGTCATCCCCCGCAACTATCTGAACCTCTACAATTTTGGTTTTGCACAGAGCCGTAATATGCCCAAAATATCCGAGGGGCTTATGAGCATGATACAATTGGACATCCTGATTCGTGGTAATGGCAAGTCGGACCATTTTACCGGGCGTATAGTCGGATTTTCGGACCGTTTGAACACGATCCTTGTGCCGGAAGAGTTCCTCTCTTGGGCAAATGGGACCTATGCCGGTGGCGAGGAGAGCCGTCCGGTGCGGTTGATTGTGGAGGTGTCCAATCCGGCCGACGAACGCATCGCCAAATATTTCCGCCAAAAGGGATATGAGATTGAGGATGGAAAACTGGATGCCGGCAAGACGACTTGGTTGCTCCGTCTGCTGGTGGGCATCGTCTTGGCAGTGGGGGCGCTTATCAGCTTGCTCTCGTTCTACTTGTTGATGCTCAGCGTTTATTTGCTCTTGCAGAAGAATACAGGCAAGCTGGAGAACTTGTTGCTTATCGGCTACTCTCCGACTCAGGTGGCTCGTCCTTATCAGGTACTGACAGTGTTGCTCAACGGTCTTGTGCTCCTGTTGGCGATAGGGATGCTTGTGCCCGTACGCCATTTGTATATGGACGTGTTGCAGAAGTTGGCTCCTCAATTGCCCGATGATGGGATTGCCGTCTCTTTGTTGGTCGGGGGTGGATTGTTTCTGCTCTTTTCGGTTTTGAATGTATGGGCAGTCCGCAGAAAAGTGATGGCCATTTGGAAACACAAGGAATGATTTTTA
>CAZTPB010000054.1:0-12217 GCA_964614555.1 uncultured Bacteroides sp. | reverse complement strand
CGAGGATGGACGAGTTGATGACTACGTCGCCACGGATAAGGTCATCGACGTGCACTTCCTCGCCCGGTTGGATGAGGAAACGGACTACGTATTGGTGACCTTCGGCCAACAGGCGTTCAACCTCCTCCTTGGGCAAGGCCAAGGAGTTGCGCATCGACATACGGGTGGAAGCGTCGTATTGGAAATTCTGCACTTCGGCACGCTTGGCATCCAACTCCTCGGGAGTGTCGAAAGCCATGTAGGCCTTGCCGGCATCCAGCAATACCTTTACGTACTGCTTGTAGATGTCGCGACGTTCGCTCTGACGGTAGGGGCCGTAGTTGCCACCAAAGCTGACTCCTTCGTCGAACTTGATGCCAAGCCATTTGAATGATTCAATGATATACTCTTCGGCACCGGGTACGAAACGATTGGAATCGGTATCCTCGATGCGGAAGATGAATTCTCCGCCATGCTGGCGGGCAAACAAGTAGTTATATAACGCTGTACGCACACCTCCAATGTGCAACGCACCGGTAGGGCTCGGGGCAAAACGCACCCGGACTTTTCTCTCTGTCATTATTCTAATCCGTATAAATTTTCGGCAAAAATACGGCTTTTTCCCGAAATAGAGTAAAAAAACGGGCAGAAGTAAGTGTTTATATACCAAAAAGAGGAGGTTCTATTGTTTTTTTTTGTACTTTAGCCACGTTATTAAGCAAAAAGCAGCCGTCTATGAACAGATACAACAGCCCCCATCGCTTGAGTCGCGCCGGCATCCTCTATAGGATAAGCATTACGCTGGCCGCCATTGCCATCATCGTCTATTTCCTTCCGCGCGAACATATATATAATTACGACTTCGAGCTGAACCGTCCCTGGAGATACGGTTCGCTGATAGCCACTTTCGATTTTCCCATCTACAAGGACGAAGCCAGCGTCAGACAGGAACAGGACAGTGTGCTCCGCAAATTCCAACCCTACTTCAAGGAGGATGCCTCAGTGGCCGGCAACCAACTAAAACGGCTGAAGAGCCAAGAGGAAAACCCTCGCCTGCAACAATTGTTACCTAAAGACAGCCGCCAACTGACGCAACTGGCACGTACCCTGCAGGAAATCTACCAGCAAGGCATCATCAGCACCGAAGAGCTGAACCAGCTGAAGGAGGACAGCATACGCAGCATCATGGTAGTGAAGGAAAGTGCTGCCACACCGGTAGATGTGAGCCACCTGCTCACCGAAAAGGAGGCTTACAAACGGCTTGTCAATGCCGACACTGCCCTACACATCCGCCAGATGCTACAGCAGTGCGACCTGCAAAGGTATCTGACACCAAACATTGCCTATGACAAAGAAAAATCGGAAACTGCCCGGACTGAGTTGCTCTCGTCTGTATCGTGGAGCAGCGGCATGGTCATCAACGGCACAAAAATCATTGATCGGGGAGAGATTATCGACCCGCACACCTACAGCATCCTGCAATCGCTCACCCG
The DNA here is from genome assembly GCA_964614555.1 of uncultured Bacteroides sp. GTDB lineage: Bacteria > Bacteroidota > Bacteroidia > Bacteroidales > Bacteroidaceae > Phocaeicola_A. The sequence continues at coordinate 10,745 of CAZTPB010000054.1, read as the reverse complement.
AGAGATGCAAGACCGTAGCGAGACCCTCTCCCAAAAGCGGCTCACACTGGGCGGACAGGTGCTCTTTACGGCCATCATCATCGCTTGCTTCATCTGCTATCTCGACCTCTTCCGGCACAATTATTACGACCGGCACCGAACCATCCTGCTGCTGATGGGGCTGATTATCTGTTTCCCCGTACTGGCCTCGCTGATGGTGGCTCACAATTTTTTCAATGTCTATATCCTGCCCTGTGCCATGGTGCCCATCATCGTGCGTGTCTTCATGGATTCGCGCACAGCCTTCATGACTCATCTGGTGATGATTCTGCTCTGCTCCATCGCATTGCGCTATCCCTACGAATTCATCCTTGTGCAACTCGCCGGAGGCATCACGGCCATCTACAGCCTGCGCGAATTGTCACAACGTTCGCAACTCCTGCGGGCCGCCCTGCTGGTGACATTGGCAAGCATGCTGATGTTTATGGCCTACGACCTCATACACACCGACAACCTGACAAAGCTCAACACCAGCATATACATCTACCTGATGGTCAACGGTGCCCTGTTGCTCTTCACCTACCCATTGCTCTTCATGCTGGAAAAGACCTTCGGATTCACCAGCAACGTCACACTGGTGGAGTTGTCGAACATCAACACTCCCCTGCTCAGACGCATATCGGAGGAGGCTCCGGGCACTTTCCAGCACTCTCTGCAAGTAGCCAACATCGCCGCTGAAGCAGCACGCGAAATCGGGGCCAACAGCCAGCTCGTGCGTACGGGGGCACTCTACCACGACATCGGCAAGGTGGAAAACCCCGTGTTCTTCACCGAAAACCAATCGGGAGTCAATCCGCACAATGCACTGACCTTCACTGAGAGTGCGCAAATCATCATCAGCCATGTGACCGACGGTCTGAAGCTGGCCGACAAGTATAACCTGCCGGAGGTGATACGCCGATTCATCGCCACACACCACGGTCTGGGCATGACGAAGTATTTCTACATCTCTGAGAAGAACGCCCACCCCGACAGCGAAATAGAAAAGTCCCTGTTCACTTACCCCGGCCCCAACCCGGCCACCCGCGAAGAGGCCATACTGATGATGACCGACGCTGTAGAGGCTGCCTCGCGCAGCCTACCCGAATATACCGAGGAGAGCATCAGCGCACTGGTGGAAAAGATTGTGGAAGGACAAGTGGCCGAAGGCTCCTTCCGCCAATGCCCCATCACCTTCAAGGACATTGAGACCATCAAAGGGGTGTTCAAGGAAAAACTGAAAACCGTCTATCACACCCGCATCAGCTATCCGGAGTTGAAGAAATAAAAGGACCCACCCCGACCCTCCCTCTAGGGAGGGAGAAAAGAAACACTCAAAATCAATGAATAAATCAAGCATTTCGTCTCCCTCCCTAGAGGGAGGGTCGGGGTGGGTCTACGCCGATGTCATCCTTCCGCTCCCCTTGGCCAACAGCTACACCTACCGCCTCCCCCATGAAATGGCGGACACGGTGGAGGTGGGCAGCCGGGTGATTGTACCCTTCGGAAAGAAGAGATTCTACACAGCCATCGTCATCCGCCTGCACAACACCCCGCCAAAAGGGGAATACGAAATCAAAACGGTGACCGAGGTGCTCGACCGGCATCCTGTGCTATTATCCGGCCAACTAAAACTCTGGCAATGGATAGCCGACTACTATCTCTGCACCTTGGGCGATGTCTATAAGGCCGCCCTCCCTTCGGGGATGAAACTGGAAAGCGAAACATACATTGAAATCAATCCCGATTTTTGCCCTACGGAGGAGAAAAATTCTCCCAACGAGGAAAAAATCATTCTCCTGTTGGGAGACAAAAAAACACGCACCGTCGCTGACATCGAAAAGGAGACGGGGATAAAGAACGCACTACCTGCCATCAATGTCCTGCTACACAAAGAGGTCATCTCGGTAAAAGAAGAGGTGAAGCGCACCTACCGCCCCAAAACAGAAATACGTATCCGCCTGACAGAAGCCAACCAGAGTGAAGCCAAACTCCACCAATGGCTCGACCAACTGAAGCGGGCACCGAAGCAACAACAACTGCTGATGAGTTTCATCGGAATGGATGTGCCCGACATCAGCAAGCGCGAACTGCTCGAACACTCAGGAACCTCGACCACAATCCTCAACCAAATGATAGGAAAAGGAATTTTTGAACAATATGCCAAGGAAGTGGGACGATTGGGAAACGGTTCTGCCCTCACCCCTACAGAGGACGCTCCGCTCAATACACTCAATCCGCATCAGCAAGATGCCTATGAAAAAATACAGGAGACTTTCCACACGAAAAACATCTGCCTGCTACACGGCGTGACCTCCAGTGGAAAGACAGAGATATACATCCACCTCATCATGCAGGCTCTACAGGAAGGCAAGCAAGTGCTCTACCTGCTGCCCGAAATCGCTTTGACCACCCAAATCACCGAACGCCTCCAACGGGTATTCGGCACACGTCTCGGAGTTTATCATTCAAAGTTTCCCGATGCCGAGCGAGTGGAAATATGGCAAAAACAACTCTCAGAAAAGAGTTATGACATCATTCTCGGTGTGCGCTCGTCAATCTTTCTGCCCTTCCGCCGCCTCGGCCTCATCATCGTGGATGAGGAACACGAAAACACCTACAAGCAACAAGACCCAGCCCCACGATATCATGCGCGAAGTGCCGCCATCGTACTGGCCGCCATGCAGGGAGCCAAAGTGCTGTTGGGCACCGCCACACCCAGCATCGAAAGCTACTACAATGCCTTGACGGGGAAGTACGGACTCATTACACTGAATCACCGTCACCGCTCGATACAGTTGCCGGAAATTCAGGTGGTGGACATTGCCGAACTACGTCACAAACGGCGGATGAACGGTGCTTTCTCCCCCACCCTGTTGGAGCATATGCGCCAGGCATTGGAACGACACGAACAGGTCATCCTCTTCCAAAACCGCCGGGGGTTTGCCCCCATGGTGGAGTGCAAGACGTGCGGATGGACACCGCGTTGCAAGAATTGCGATGTCAGCCTCACCTACCACAAGGGACTGCACCAACTCACCTGTCACTACTGCGGATACACCTACCAGATACCCGAAGCCTGCCCCGCCTGCGAAGGTACCGACATCCGTCACCGGGGATTCGGCACCGAACGCATCGAAGACAGCATCCAACAAATCTTCCCCGATGCACGCATCGCCCGCATGGATCTCGACACCACCCGTACACGACAGGCTTACGAACGCATTATCAACGACTTCCAACAACACCAAACTGACATTCTCATCGGTACACAGATGGTCTCCAAAGGACTGGACTTCGAACACGTCAGTGTGGTGGGTATTCTGGATGCCGACTCGATGATGAACTTTCCCGACTTCCGCTCGCACGAACGTGCTTTCCAACTGATGGCGCAGGTGGCCGGACGTGCCGGACGCAAAGGCAAACAGGGATTGGTGGTACTACAGACACGCAGCAAGGATGCTCCCGTCATCCGCCAAGTTGTGCACAACGACTACGCAGGACTCTATGAAGACCAAATGACCGAACGGATGCTTTTCCGCTATCCGCCCTACTACCGTCTGTTCTATATCTATCTGAAGCATCGCGACGCCACCCTGCTCGACTCTCTGGCCCAAACCATGGCTGCACATCTCAAGCTAGTCTTCGGTGACCGTATCCTCGGCCCCACCCCACCACCCGTGGCACGCATACAGACATTCTTCATCCGCCAATTTGTCCTCAAAATGGAGACTTCCGCCTCGCCCGCCAAGGTGCGCGAACACCTCCAGCTCATCCGCCACCGGATGATGGAAAACGAGCGCTTCCGCTCCTGCATCATCTACTTCGATGCTGACCCGTGCTGACCATCCTTGCTCTGAGTTTGCAAGTGCCTTTTGCAAAAAAACGAAAAGGTTGACTCAAAGAATCAACCTTTTCTACAAAAAACTCTTATAAAATCATTCTCCCAACTTTACACCACGATGTGTGGGCTTGACAGGACGGATGGTGCCATCTTCGTTGAAGTACATACGGTCGATACAGACTTCGCGATGCACACCGGGGCCTTTATCACGGGCAATATAATCCTTGTTGATGCGATGATAGACAATATACCACTCGTCAGTATCAGGAATCTGGAGCACACTGTTGTGGGCGGGGCCATAGATTTCGCGCTTACCGTCCTGAATGAGGATGACGGGCTTCTCTGCCACCTTGATGGGGCCAAGGGGAGAAGTGGAGGTGCCGTAGGCCACATGGTAATTGGGCGAGCCGGTGTCATCGACAGACCAAAGGAAGTAATAAAGCCCGTTGCGGTAGAACACGTAGGGAGCCTCACGGTAGGCGTAGTCGCGCAAAGAGCCTCCTTGTGGAGTCATCACGGTGATGGTGGTGGTATCGATGGAGGTCATGTCGGCATTGAGCTTGGCACCGGCCATATAGCCGTTTCCCCAATAGAAATAGCTCTGTCCGCTGACAGGATCGGTGAAGACATCGCCGTCAATCTGCTGTCCACGGCCAACAGGCGACTTGGTAATCATGGGGTGTCCAAGGTCGGTGAACGGCCCTGTGGGATGATCGGCAACGGCCACACCAATCTGCTTGCCACCGCCATCTACCCAATTGCCGCTGAAATAGAAGAAATACTTGTACTTACCGTCAATCACCTTCTCCTCGATACTGGGTGCCCAGGCATTGCCATCGGCCCAACATACCTGCTCAGTCTTAAGGTCGAGGATGGTACCTTCGTCCTTCCAGTTGGTAAGGTCGTCAGAAGAATAGACATTGAACTTGTGTCCGCCCCATCCGGGAGTTCCGTCGGTAGTAGGATAGATATAATACTTGCCAGTCTGTTTGGAGTAGAGCACTTCAGGGTCGGCACGGAAACCTTCGATAACGGGGTTACGTGCTTCGGTGTTGGGCCACTGACGGCGCAAGCGGTCGGCCTCCTCGCGGGTGATGGTCATCGTGGTGCCATGACGGGGAGTGAAGACTCCGCGTGTCTTGGTCTGAGCAATCTTCTCGAAATTATGCAGGTCCTTGCTCTTGCAGAACTCATAATAACCGGAGCCGTAGCAGTCGTACATCAGTATCCACTCGTCGGAATCGATGAGTTTGAAAACGCCTGACCCCTCTACTGCCACATTGGTCTGCTGGAGATATTTGCGTTCGGGAATCCACTTACCACGAAGTTTCTTGGCTGTGGCCTGCTGGATACCGTTGCCCTCTCCCTCGGTCTTGAAGAACATATGGTAGAGCCCGTCGGCTTCGTTGAACACGATGTCGGCATCAATGGTGTTAGCACCATGGTCGTAGAGCACCTTCGGCTCAGAAAGTTCGGTGAAATCTTCGTTGGCATAAGAATAGTAGATGACGTAATGTGTCTTGGTGTCATCCTTGGTGGTCTTACTCTCACGGGCGGCCTTCTGTGTGTCGCCATTCCACCCGATAGAGTAATAGACCATATACTTCTTGGCCTTAGCATCGTAGATAGTCTGAGGTGCCCACACCTGTGTGAGCGCCTCGCGATCGAAAAGATGGGGCCATGTGTCGGGAAAATCAATGGCCGAATGGGTCCAATGGATAAGGTCGGTACTCTTCATCAGCACAAGACCGTCGTTGCTGCTCCAACCGTCCCAACTACGCATATCGGTAACCACCATATAGAAGGTCTTGCCATCGTGACCACGAAGGATATGGGGGTCTCGCACGCACTTTTTGCGGGCAAGGGAGTCGGAAGAGATGATGGGTTCGCCATCGTTGAGAAGGGTGTAGTTATAACCATCCTCACTAAGGGCAAAACAAATCTGCTCTTCCTCGGGAGCATTGCCGGTGAAATAGGCGAAGAGATAACAATCCATCTTCTGTTGAGGAGCTTTCTCCGGTGCCTTGGCAACAGCAGAAGGGACTGCACAAAGGGCTGCCAATGCAATAAGGGCACTCTTGAATGTCTGTCTGATCATAAAATTGTGTATTAATTAGGTTAATCTCTTGAATTTGGGGCGAAGATACGGAAAATATTTGGTTTTTGCGTATCTTTGCAAAAGAATTAGAAACATTAATAAAATAATCAACCGAAAATGGGAAACAGACAAAAGACCGAAACCCTGTGTGTACAGGGCGGATGGCAACCAAAGAAGGGCGACCCTAGAGTGCTGCCCATCTATCAGAGTACAACCTTCAAATATGACACGAGCGAACAGATGGCCCGCCTCTTCGACCTGGAAGACAGCGGCTACTTCTATACCCGCCTGCAAAATCCGACAAACGATGCCGTGGCTGCCAAGATAGCAGCACTCGAAGGGGGCGTGGGAGCCATGCTGACTTCCAGCGGACAGGCCGCCAACTTCTATGCCATCTTCAACATATGTCAGGCAGGTGACCATTTTGTGTGTGCATCAGCCATCTACGGCGGCACGTTCAACCTCTTCGGTGTGACAATGAAGAAACTGGGCATCGATGTGACTTTCGTGGATGCTGATGCTTGCGAAGAGGAAATAAGCAAGGCATTCCGCCCGAACACCAAGGCACTGTTCGGAGAAACCATCTCCAACCCCAGCTGCGCCGTGCTCGACATAGAGAAATTTGCCCGCATAGCACACAGCCACGGTGTGCCTCTCATCGTTGACAACACTTTTGCCACCCCCATCAACTGCCGACCTTTTGAATGGGGAGCTGACATCGTGACACACTCGACCACCAAATATATGGACGGACACGCTACGGCTGTAGGTGGCGTCATTGTGGACAGCGGCAACTTTGACTGGGAGGCTCATGCCGAGAAATTCCCCGGACTGACCACCCCCGACGAATCGTATCACGGACTGACCTATACGAAGGCTTTCGGTAAAATGGCCTATATGACCAAAGCCACAGCACAATTGATGCGCGACCTCGGCTCCATCCAGTCGCCACAGAATGCCTTCCTGCTCAACCTCGGGCTCGAGACTCTGCACCTGCGTATGCCGCAGCACTGCAAGAATGCACAGGCCGTGGCCGAATATCTCGAAGCTGACGATCGAGTGGCATGGGTGAGCTATTGCGGACTGAAGAGCAACAAATACTATGAACTGGCACAGAAATATATGCCGAACGGCTCGTGCGGTGTCATCGCCTTCGGCCTGAAGGGAACACGCGAAGATGCCATCAAGTTCATGGACAACCTGAAGATGATTTGTATCGTTACCCACGTGGCCGATGCACGTACCTGTGTACTACACCCTGCCAGCCACACACACCGGCAACTGACGGAAGAGCAACTCATCGAAGCCGGTGTAGCTCCCGACCTCATCCGCCTCTCAGTGGGCATCGAACATGCCGATGACATCATTGCCGACATCGAGCAGGCATTGAAATAATATGTCATACACCAAACACAGGCGCGGATAACGATGAGATTCTCTTTACGAATCATTTGCGTTATCCGCGCGCTTATTAACTATCAAATCGAACGATGAAAAGAAGCAAGTTATTATCCGGAAGGATTGCCGCCATACTGATGTTTCTCCTCTCTCTGGCGCTCTCTGCCAAAGCTAACGACACAGACTCTTTACTACTGACCGTTGAAGCCCCCTCGGTGACAGAAATAAACCGAACGGTACGCGTCGAATTCAAATACGAACGGGAACAGACATTTTCACAACCGTATTGGAATCTCAACGGTTTGAAAGAAGTGGAAATACTGTCTGGCCCTCATAAATCCACCCTAAGTACAACATCCATTATCAATGGAGAATTGAAGCCGACAACCACAATAATTAGCTACAGTTATACAATCCGATTCAACAGCGTAGGAACATTCATTCTGCCCCCTTTTTCGATGCGAAAAACTGACAGGACGCTGATTACCACCGACTCCATACGCATTGAAGTGTGCAACGCCTCCCCAGATACATCTCTCACAGAATTCCCACCATTCAACCCCGAAGACAGCATACTCTTCGCCGACGTAACTTTGGACAAACAACAAGTAAAGTTGGGAGATACAGTGGTGTGCGAAATCAGACTCAACTACAACAAGAGCCTTCGTGAAGCCGAAATACCCGTATTGAATATTGACAATGCCTACTGGATAAAGGACTCACTGCTGAAGAGAGAACCTGAAACAAAAACATACAATGGAAGGAGATACAATTCGCTATTATGGGGAAGATATTTCATCCGGCCCATGCAGACAGGCCGACTGGTGATACCATCTACGGGAATGGAAGCAATGTATTTGGAGGAATCCAAATTCACAGACCCATTCGACCTGTTTTTCGGGAAGACAAGGTGGAAAGAGATGAGAGTAAAACTCCGCACTAAGGAACTGAATACAGAGGTTATATCCGATGAAAAGGAGGATAAGCTATGGGCCGAATATGCCTTCGAATCTTTGTCGGAAGAGAAGACACTGGCCATTGTGACAGACCGCTCATCAAGCCTGCATTCAGTGGAAGACACCACCGGAACAGACTATATGCAAATGGAACGGATGTTTGCAGAAAAACTGCTGAGCAAAAAAATAGACAGAAAGATTGAACTGACAGCTTTTGCCCAAAAAGCATATCATCTGGCAAACATGAATGATACGAGTTTCTACAAAGATGACGGCTCGGCTATCTACGATGCACTACTCGTTGCCATACTTCACAATGAAAGGGCTGCAACACAACAGAAACCGACCAACAATGCACTGAATGCGCTGCGACAGTTAGGCCACCATGTAACCGAAAAGAAAAGCTATCTCTCCATCCTGCTGCTGACTGACGGAAACAATAATTGCAGCCACCTGTCGGAAAGCACCATCACCAACCTATTACTGAAATACGGTATCAGAGTGGATGTTGTAGCATTTGCCAGCAAACATGACTCGATTTTCTACCCCAACAGATCCACATGGATTCGAATAGCCAACAAACAACGAAATATGGAAGACCTCCAACGGATAGCAGAGGCCACTAACGGAGAGTTCATCCAAGTGGAACACACCGGACAGATACCTGATGCCGTAAAAAGAATTAAAGATGCCATCAAAGCAGACAAAAGACCAACGAGAGGAGCTGACAAGGGATTCAAACCGGACCCTGACATCCTAAACGAACTGTTCAACAAACTGTGGAGGGAATACAAGCAATCGCTACCAATTGAGGAAAGGGAACTGCTCAACGCATCCGACGACGGGTGGGCAAGGCAAACTCCTTGACCGATGTAGAGGAACCATCGCCCTCTAAAGCATAAACACGAAAAATGGCTTCGCCACTCTTCAGCCGCTTGCCCCCACGAATGGTGGCTGTGTACTTGATGCCTTCACCGGGCAGGATGCGCTCTACCGACACGGTGGGAGAAATATGCAAATGCTTCATTCCGCTGACCTCTTCCACAATGGGAGTGACTCCACGAACCGGACGGTCGCCACGATTCATCACCAAAAAGACTATCTGGCAATTTTCACCCGCATCAATCGTATGGTCACGACCCTGATCAATGAAGCGAATCTGACGGATGGACAAACGAGAGGATTTCCGACGAACAATCTCCACTTCCGAACGGGGAGTGCCACCAAAGTTTTCATCATACCCTTCATCACTATCATCAGGAGTAGCCGTAAGAACAGAACCGATGGCAGCCCCTGTCACCGTACCAATGATAGAACCGAGCATATGGCCTGTATAGTTACGTCCTTCAGGATCACCCAAAAGTCCTCCTAACATACCACCGACCTGAGCACCCAACATCATGCCGGCATCACTACCACGCATCCCTTGTGATGTGCATCCCGAAAAAAGTAAAAGAGCCGCGAAGGCCCACACTGCAATGTGTCTCATACGCTTTCAGCTTTAAATTCGGCCACAAATATACAGCTTTTTGAAGAAAAACAATCCTGAAAGCACAAAAAAAGAGGCCATCCAACCGGACAGCCTCTCACTTTTATATAGAATACACAGAATTATTCAGCTTTAGTCTCTTCTGCGGGTGTCTCTACTGCAGGAGCAACTGCTTCTGCCACAGCGGCACTCTTCTTAGAACGACGAGTACGGGTAGTCTTCTTAGCAACCTTCTCCTTAGCCATATTCTCATCGTAATCAACAAGTTCGATGAAGCACATTTCAGCAGCATCATCCTTACGAAGTCCTGTTTTGATGATACGTGTATAACCACCAGGACGATCTGCAATCTTCACTGAAATCTCTTTGAACAGTTCAGTGACTGCGTACTTGTCTTGCAAGTAGCTGAATACAACACGACGCGAATTGGTTGTATCGTTTTTAGCCTTTGTCAACAGGGGCTCTACATATTTCTTCAGAGCCTTAGCTTTTGCTACGGTCGTAGTGATTCTTTTGTGCTTAATCAGAGAACATGCCATGTTAGCCAACATTGCATTTCTATGAGAGGCAGTACGACCCAAATGATTGAATTTCTTGTTATGTCTCATTTTTTATTCTTTGTCTAATTTATATTTAGAAATATCGGTTCCAAACGACAGATTCAGACTCTCGAGCAAATCATCAAGCTCCGTGAGCGATTTCTTACCGAAGTTTCTGAACTTCAACAGGTCAGTCTTGTTGAACTGAACAAGGTCACCCAATGTTTCTACATCGGCAGCCTTCAAGCAGTTCAAGGCACGAACTGAGAGGTCCATATCTATAAGCTTGGTCTTCAGCAACTGGCGCATGTGCAATACTTCTTCATCGAATTCTTCATTGCCGTCCGAATCTGATGTTTCAAGAGTAATCTTTTCATCAGAGAACAACATGAAGTGATAAATC
>CAZTPB010000053.1:0-12246 GCA_964614555.1 uncultured Bacteroides sp. | reverse complement strand
CGAGCGGTCGGCCACTGGATGTGCCGCTACGGCAATTGCACAAATCATGTATTATCACCGCTGGCCAGAAAGTGGTACGGGCACACATACCAACAATACCAACAATGTTACGGTCGATTTCTCTGCCAGCCATTATGACTGGGACTTGATGCGTGACACCTACAGTGAGGGAGCGTACACCGAGGAGGAGGGTAACGCTGTGGCTCGACTGATGCACGATGTGGGTATGGCTGCCAATATGGCTTATGATATAGAGAGCGGCACACAGAACATCTACATTTATCGCGCTCTTTTCCGCCATTTCAAGTACAGCAGCAGTTTGCGCTACATTCAGCGTGGAAGTCTGACCACCAGTGAATGGCTATCGACTATCCGCGCAGAGTTGGAGGCTGGACGTCCCGTCTATTACAGTGGTTTCGCTGAAGACTACAGTATGGGGCATGCTTTTGTGTGTGACGGCATCACAGAGAGTGACTATTATTTGCATTTCAATTGGGGGTGGAGTGGAAATAGCGATGGTTTCTATTTCGTAAACCTGCTCAATCCTGCCAATCCGGGAATAGGTGGCGGTGTCGGACGTTTCAACATCGAGCAAGTGGCTATTGTGGGCATACAGCCGACGGCCATTGACGAGAGTGGAGTAGAAAAACTGCCCGTGCTCAACGTGCGTGAGTACTATCGGCCGGCGGTCTATACAGCCACATTAGGGAACATTTTCCGTACTACAGTGAAGGGTATCTATAATGAGGGTCCTGAAGCTGCTACCTTTCTGTTGGCTCCGGCTCTTTATAAAGATGGAAAGTTTGTACAATTGGTAGGGACACCGCAAAATCGTACGTTGGCGACATTTGGCGGCTTGGTCAACCTGACTGTCAACGTCAACTTGCCTGAAGATACACCCGAGGGTGACTACCAACTTCGCTTGGTCGTTTCGTCGGATGGTGCAGAGTGGCAAGAAGTTACCTATTATGCAGAGACCTACCAACGATATATATCCCTTACGGTGAGTGGTACGACGGTGACACTCCATGCACAGGAACAGTCGGGTGTGAAGATGCAGGCTGTGGCGTTGCAGACAGTTCCCACCGTGGCAGCTCCCGGCATTGCCTATCCGGTGGAGTGGGTAATCAGCAACAGCGACCTGAGTGTCTTCAACGGTGAGGTCGGCTATGCGCTCTACGCATTGCCCGGTCGGGTTGTGGAGGGTATTTCCTACTTCCCGCTGTACACAGACACCGTGCTTGTCGCTTCGGAGAATCAGACCACTTTCCTTTATGGCAATGCTACCCACAAGCTGACTGCTGACATCATTTTGGAGGAGGAAGGTGAATATCTCTTGCAATGCTATTTCACCGACCCGTTGAGCAGCGACGAGGTCGTTCTTTCCACTCAGACTTTCACGGTGCCTGAACCGGCGGTCCACTATCCCCGCCGCGTGCTCATGGAGCAACTTCATGAGTCTGCCACAGCCGATGACTTCGGAGTTCTGGGGCAGTGGAACGAAACCTACGATGGTGCTTTCATTCCTGTCATCTTCTCGGCTACGGAATCCGAGATAGGCTATGTCAAAGGCTATGCAGACTCGTTGGATGTGGCCGCTTCAGGACAGACTTCCTTCCTCAACCGTCGCCCCTCAGCCGCGCCTGTTGCGTGCGAGGAGGTGGTGACACAGTTGGCAGCCCTACCTGCCGTGGCTTCGTTGGAGATGGCTGCCCGTTTTACCAATGATGCCGGCGGTCTGACGGTGGAGGCCACGCTGAGCAGCGTCTTTGCCTATCCGATGGAGGCGGGAAGCGATTGCCGCTTTGCCCTGCTTACGCTGGAACGTGAGCGGTATGAAGGTTCTACCCTGTTCGGTTTCAAGGATGTGGCTCGTGGATTTTGGCCGGCAGATGCATTTGGGGGCGTGCCTGTTTCGACTTCGGCAGCCATCGGTGCCGGTGAGAGCGTATCGGCCACTCTCACGGCTCAGTTTGACAATATCAGCAATTTGAAGGATGCCCGTCTGGTAGGCTTGCTCATCCACGGACGCACCGGTGAGGTGATGCAGGCGGTAGAGTTGCCTTATAGCGAAATAGCCCCTGCTGAGGGGGAGGCCGTGCCCACTGCTGTGGTGTGGACGGATGAAGACGGCGCAGCCCTGATGAATGCCGGGATAGAAATGGTTGTCGAAGCCTGTGTGATGCCCCGTATTGCCCCGCAGGCTCTCGTTTGGAGCAGCAGTGACCCGGCTGTGGCCACGGTGGATGGCTCCACGGGAATCATCACTACCCTTTCTGCCGGTGTGACGGAAATACGGGCTTCTTCAGCGGTCAATCCTGCCCTGTCTGCCGCGCTCACCCTCACGGTTCAACAGCCAGACTATAGCCAACCGATGCAGGTGGAAACGGGAAAACTCCGCTACCTACTCTCCGGCAATGGAGAGCAGTTCATACTGGCGGGCGCACTCAACGGTACGGACATACGTCACCTGCGCCAATTCCTCTTCGCTCCAGTAGATTCTGATGATGACACTCCCATTGAGGTGCCCGTCTCATTGCGTCAGCATATCGACCTCAGCGCGTGCAGTATCGTGGCTGGTGGCGAGCCTTATCTCGATCGGCTGACTACGGCTGACAATGTTGTTGGCGAACGGATGTTCAGCGACTGTCCTGTGTTGGAGACACTGGTGTTGCCTACGAGCGCGAAGAGCATCGGCGACAATGCCTTCATGGGATGCGGAAGCCTGACTGGCATGGAGATTCCCGCCTCGGTGGCGAATATCGGCTATGCCCCTTTCCTCTTCTGCTCCGACTTGCAGGAACTGAAAGTGGCTATCGGCAGCAGTAACTTCTACGCAGTGGATGGCGTGCTGTTCAAAAATCCCGGAGAACTGATAGCCTGTCCGGCTGCCAAAGAAGAGACGGTCTATACCAATGCCTCAGGGGCTACCGTCACGAAGATTCTCCCTTATGCTTTTGCCGGACAACGTTTCTTGCGTGAGTTTGCTCCGCAAACCTACGCACTCAAATCCATAGGCTACGGAGCTTTCTATGGTTGTACATCGTTGGCTTCTGTGTCGGTGCAGAGGCGTCTTGCGTTAATTGATGATTATGCTTTTGGCCAATGTACAGCACTGGAGAAGATTGTTTGTGAAGCCGAGACTCCCCCCGAATGCACCGCTTTGGCTTTCAGTGGAGTGGATGCCGGGGCTTGCCGTCTTTATGTGCCGGCAGAGAGCATCAGCGACTATCGCACCGCACCCGGTTGGAGCATTTTCAGCCAGTGGGACGATGTGGCCGAGGCGGTAGAGACTTTGATGGCTGATGGCACCGCCGTCAGTGTGTGTGCCCTTGGTAATGGTCGGTTGGCCATTCGTTCTTCGCAGGCCGGACTGTCGGTGGCCATTTATGCTCCGTCGGGCGTATTGGTGGCGCAGGCAGTCACCTCCAGTGAAGGGACGGAATTGCAACTCCGTCTTCCGTCGGCCGGAGTATATGTGGTGCAACTGCCGGGGCAGTGCCTGAAGGTGCTGGTGAAATAAGGACAGCAATGAATATCAGTATTTATATATAATATAAGGAATAAAGAAAATGAAGCAAAGAAGAATGTTGGGCAGCGCCGCTCTTTTGTGGGTGGCCGTCTTGTCGATAGGGATGTCGGTGCTCTCCTGTTCCGACGACGACCCGAAGTCTCCCTCTAAAGAGATTGTGAGAGTGGATATTTATAAGGCTGAAAATGGGACATTCCGTTTACAGACGCAATACAATCTGACCTATGACGGGCGTAATCGGATTACTGATGTACGCACCGACAATCTGTCGCAGGAAATCAGCTACACCTATGGTACAGGCAGTGTCTCCTACCGTTGGGAGGGATACGATACCGTAGGAGGAGTCTTTATTTCGCGCTTTGAGGCGGAGTTGCGTAGTGGGCGGGTACAGGTCGGATCTGTTGTCCGTTCACAAGGTGTCTCTTCCGAGACCTTCAACTACACTTATTACTACAATAATAAGGGTTACATTACCGATGCAACTTTCGGGGCATCGCAGAGTTTCAATTACACGTGGGGAAATAAGTCGCTTGTAGTCGAAGGGAAGCCCAGCGGTTACGATTCCGAATACGGATATTCCAAGACTCTGAATGAATACAGCATAGACCTGAATGTGTTGCCCATGTTGGTAGATTCACGCCCGAATGTGCTGATGGTCATGAATGCCTATGCTCATTTGGCCGGTGTGTTGGGCACACGTTACCCTTATTTTCTGGAAGATGTAGATTATACTTACAACTATCAGTATGATGCAGATGGCCGGTTGGTTCAAATCAGTCAGGCACCGGCCACTCTCACGCCCGACAAGCAGGATACTTATTGGTTCATGTTTACTTATGGGGAGTAAGTAAAGTAGAGAGTGAAATAAAAAGGCTTCTCTGTAGTTAGTCTGTACAAACAAGAGGGTGTGTCAGCACATCAGTGCGACACACCCTCTTGTATAATAGAGCGTTGGAAGTAAATTCACTTACTTAATATTGCCTACTTTGATGAGGTATTCGGCGATTTGCACAGCGTTGAGAGCTGCTCCCTTCTTAATCTGGTCGCCTACAATCCAAAAAGTAAGTCCGTTCTCGTTGGCCAAGTCTTTGCGGATGCGGCCCACATAAACGGGATCTTTACCTGCAAGGAAGAGAGGCATGGGGTATTCTTTCTCAGCAGGGTTGTCCATCAGCACCAGTCCCTCACCTTTGGCAAAGGCTTCGCGTGCCTCTTCGGGCGAGATGGGGCGTTCGGTCTCTACCCAGATGCTCTCAGAGTGCGAGCGCAGAGCCGGCACACGTACACACATGGCGCTTACCTGAATGTCGGAGTGCATGATTTTGCGTGTCTCATTGAACATCTTCATTTCCTCTTTGGTATATCCGTTGTCGGTGAAAACATCAATTTGGGGAATCAGGTTGAATGCCAGCTGATAGGCAAATTTCTCAACTTTCACCGGCTCGTTAGCCAACACTTGGCGATATTGCTCATACAGTTCGTCCATAGCAGCCGCACCGGCACCGCTGGCAGCCTGATAGGTAGCAACGTGCACACGTTTGATGTGTGAGAGGTTTTCGATGGCTTTCAGGGCTACCACCATTTGGATAGTGGTGCAGTTGGGGTTTGCTATCACATTACGCGGACGGTTGAGTGCATCTTCGGGGTTCACTTCGGGTACAACCAAAGGAACATCCTCGTCCATGCGGTAGGCACTAGAGTTGTCTATCAGCACAGCACCATGCTTGGTGATGGTGTCCGTGAATTCCTTGGTCGTGCCGGCTCCGGCAGAGGTGAAAGCGATGTCAACACCTTTAAAGTCATCGTTGTGCTGTAAGAGTTTGACTTCGATTTCTTTGCCCTTGAACGTATATTTTCGTCCTGCACTGCGTGAAGAACCGAACAACACTAATTCGTCTAAAGGAAAGTTTCTCTCTTCGAGCACGCGCAGGAACTCTTGCCCTACAGCACCGCTTGCACCAACAATTGCTACTTTCATTTTTTCTTATTTTCTTTGAATGATTAATGAATAATGTCTCTTTTGGGGTGCAAATTTAGAACATTTTGGCATAATATAACCATAAATTGCAAACTTTTTGTCGAATAATCTTTGCTTTTGGGATTAATATTCGTTTTTTCCTGTATTTTTTTTCTATTTTTGCAAAGAAAAGTAGTGTGAATAAGGGATTATTTCCAGACTTTTCACCGGATTCACATGAAAAGAAAGAGAAGCAAATAACGATGAGAAAGATAGCAGACAGATACAATGAGTTTGGCAAGTGGCTGCATGGGGAGTTTCCTTATAAGGTGCAAAAGATCTCCATTAATGCCGGATTCACTTGTCCCAATCGTGATGGCACGCGGGGATGGGGCGGATGTACCTATTGCAACAATCAGAGTTTCAATCCGGACTATTGCCGCACGGAGAAGGGAGTAGCGGAACAATTGGTGGAGGGGAAGGCTTTTTTTGCACGGAAATATCCGGATATGCGCTATTTGGCCTATTTCCAAGCCTATACCAATACTTATGCAGGTATCGGACGGCTGAAGAGTCTCTACGAAGAAGCTTTGTCGGTCGATGGTGTGGTTGGGCTGGTCATCGGTACCCGTCCCGATTGTATGCCTGATGAATTGTTGGACTATTTGGAGAGGTTGGCTCATCATGCTTTCCTATTGGTTGAATACGGCATTGAGAGCACTTGCGACAACACTTTGTTGCGCATTAATCGGGGACATACTTTTGCAGACACGGCAGATGCAGTCCGTCGCACTGCCGAACGGGGCATACGGGTGGGAGGACACGTGATATTGGGACTCCCTGGTGAAGGACATGAAGAGTTGATGGAGCAAGCTGCAACGCTGTCTTCCCTGCCATTGAAAACGCTGAAACTCCACCAGCTACAACTGATTCGCGGCACACGAATGGCTGCCGAGTATCAGTTGCATCCGGAAGAGTTTCATCTTTATACGGTCGATGAGTACATCGACCTCGTCATTGATTATGTAGAGCATTTGCGCCCCGATTTGGTGTTGGAGCGCTTTGTCTCACAATCACCCCGCGAATTGCTGCTTGCCCCCGATTGGGGAGTGAAGAACCATGAGTTCACCGCTCGTGTGCGCCGTCGTATGGCAGAGCGCGACAGTTGGCAAGGAAAGTGTTTTACTTAGCTTCCCAGCCCAAGGCACTGGCACCGAGCACGGCGGCATCTGCATCCTTCAATTCAGAGATGATGAGTTTGGTTTTCCCCTTGAAGATGGGTTGGATGTTCTTGTCAATCGCCTCTTTGATAGGCTTCATGATAAAGTCGCCTGCTTTGACGAGACCACCGAAGAGAATAATGGCTTCGGGTGAAGAAAAAGCAATAAAGTTGGTCAGTGCTTTGCCCAAAATCTCTCCTGTGCGTTGGAATATCTCGATGGCCAGTTTGTCGCCACGTACAGCTGCGTCATACACATCCTTTGATGTGATTTTTTCGGCAGGAATCTCGCGCAGCAAACTCGGTTCGGCATTGGCTACTAACACTTCGCGTGCAGTGCGCGCCACACCTGTTGCTGAGCAGTAGGTCTCCAGGCAGCCTTTGCGTCCGCAGTTGCATTGGCGTGCCTCGGGGGTGCTGTCAACAATGGAATGCCCCAACTCGCCGGCAAAACCGTCGTGTCCATAGACCATCTGTCCGTTGATGACGATGCCGCTACCTACACCAGTGCCGAGGGTAATCATAATAAAGTCTTTCATGCCTCGTGCAGCTCCGTAAGTCATTTCGCCCATAGCGGCAGCATTGGCATCGTTGGTCAGTGCTGTGGGAATGCCAGTGCGTTTCTTGAACATATCTCCCAAAGGGACAATCCCTTTCCAGGGAAGGTTGGGAGCCAATTCGATGGTGCCCTTGTAATAGTTGGCGTTAGGAGCACCGATGCCGATACCACGGAATTTTTCTGCACCGCCGTGAGCCTCAATCAGAGGCATCAGCTTTTCACATACCGCCTCTACATAATCTTCAGCCTGTTCATATGCGCCTGTCTTGATAGAGTCTGCTCCCAAAATGTTGCCGCGTGAATCTACAACACCGAAAACGGTGTTCGTTCCGCCAATATCCATGCCCACTACGTAGGGCTTTTCCATAGTTGTTACCATATCATTTGTTGTTTTTGAAATTTGTTTTGATGTAATGAGTGCAAATTAAGGAAAGAATCACCACGTATGCAAGTGTTTGACACCGTTTTTTCTACCTGCTTTATTTAAATTAACGCAAAGGTTGGCCGTTTGGGCCAGTATTTCAACTTTAATTTGTACTTTTGCACAGAATTACACCTTAAACGATATAAATATATATATATGCGCATCAGACGAATCACACTGTTTGCCAGCCTGATTATTATGGGCGGTATTGTGGTACTCCGGGCACAGCGTGCCGATACCCTTGGACGCTACGATATAATTCCCGATGCTTTTCAGGAGGTATTCCTTGACTTGATTGAAGACCACGACACCCGCATCATTACTACCGGACAAGGACAATTCTTGGGACATACCCGCGATGGGGTGCTCTATGGCTACGGAGTCTATTATGCTGACGATGGCAGCCAATGGATAGGCCAGTATCGTAAAGGGGAGTGTATATTCGGTATTCTCATCAGTGGCACTTCGGCTACGGTAGGTTCCAAGACACACTATGTTTATTACGATTTGACCACCAGCCGCATTAAATTTATCCGTGAAAGCGGAAACGATCGTACATTGCCCGAACAGGAAACGGAGGATTATCACTTTGAGTCGCTCAATTATTCCAATGGTGACCGTTACATCGGTGAGACCTACAAGGGGAATAAACATGGCTATGGAATTTACTATTGGGCCAATGGAAACTATTGGTACGGACAATACAGAAACAATATGCGTTATGGCTACGGTGCTCTTTTTACTCCGCAGGGACATATCTTTGTGGGGCAATGGTTGGGCGATGAGCTTGTGCGTCGATAAGTCAAACTTTAATTTTAAGGATATATAGAAATGAAAAGAGTCATTGTTTCGGCATGGTTGCTGCTTGTATGTGCAGCGGGCACGCTTTGGGGTCAGGAGGCCAAGTTTGTATTCTATTTTATTGGTGATGGTATGGGACTAAACCAGGTGAATGGTGCTGAAGCTTATCGTGCCGAACTGGAGGGGCGTATAGGCATCTTGCCTTTACTCTTCAGCCAGTTCCCTTATGCAACAGTGGCCACTACCTATTCGGCGACGAATGGTGTGACCGATTCGGCAGCTTCGGGTACGGCCTTGGCCACAGGGCACAAGACAAGGAACGGAGTGATAGGCATGAACAAGGAACGCGACTCTGTACTCACCAGTGTGGCCGTCTGGGCCAAGGAGAAGGGTGCCCGTGTGGGTATCAGTACCAGTGTGAGTGTGGATCATGCCACACCGTCGGCCTTCTATGCACATGTGCCCGATCGGGGGATGTATTATCAGATAGGTAAAGATTTGATAACGGCGGGATTCGACTTCTATGCCGGTTCGGACTTTCTGAAGCCGGTTGACAAGAAGGCTCCGGAAGAAGGTTCTCTCTATGAACAATGCGAACAGGGAGGCTATACCATTGCCCGTGGTTATAAAGAATATCGTAAGAAGGTGCGCAAAGCCGAGAAGATGATATTGATGCAGAGCGAGAAGGCCAGCCGGCGCGACCGTTCGTCCATCCCCTATGCTATCGACCGCGAGCGTGATGACATGACGTTGGCTGAAATTACCCGTGCCGGTGTGAACTTCCTTTCCAAAGACCTGTCCAAGGGATTCTTCTTCATGGTAGAAGGGGGGAAAATAGATTGGGCCTGTCATGCCAATGATGCTGCTACGGTGTTTCAGGAAGTCATAGATTTGGACGATGCCGTACGTGTGGCTTATGAATTCTACGAACAGCATCCCGATGAGACTCTGATTGTGGTCGCTGCCGACCATGAGACCGGCGGATTGGCTTTGGGCACGGGTGCCTATGCCCTGAATCTCCAAGCATTGAAGTATCAGCAGATGAGTGTGAACAAGTTCAGTCGCCTGCTGAATGATTTGCGTGCACAGACAGGAAACAAAGTGACGTGGGAGATGGCTCGCCGTGCTTTGGAAGAGAATTTTGGCTTTTGGACATCGCTGAAGTTGAACGATAAGCAAGAGAAACGACTGAAGAGGGTTTTTGAAGAAAGTTTTCTGAATAAGGAGGCTGCTCTTGATGCGAGCGAATACCAAAAAGACGAGCGTCTGGCCACCGTGGCCAAGGAAATTATCAACGAGATAGCTCTCGTGGGGTGGATGAGCGGAAGCCACTCCGATGCCTATGTGCCAGTTTTCGCCATAGGGGCAGGGGCAGAGAAGTTTTGCCGCCGTACTGACAATGCCGAGATTCCGCTGAAGATAGCCGAGGCTGCCGGGTGGCGGTAAGTCCTGTCTCTTTGCGGGTATAAGAATTGAAGAAGGTGTGCATCCTATGTTTTATTTGCATAGAAACATAGAATGCACAGCCTCTTCTGTTTTTTGATTTTATCTTCTTACTTCTTTTTCTTTTTGTCCTTCTTGGGAGCCATCTTCACGGTGCAGTTCTTGATGTTGACGTTGCGTGTCAGCCCCGTGATGTTCTCTCCGGCATGGGTGACACCGTTGAAACGGCAGTTGCTGACGTGGATGTCGTGGATGTTTTCGCTGTCGTCCAGTCCGATGAGGAGCACACCGTATTTGCTTCCGTTGGAGCTCACGTTGTTCATCCATACATTGCGCACGGTAGGGATGTATCCGCGTTCGCACTCTTCGCGCTGTTCATACTTGAGGTTGATGCGGAGCACAGCTTCGCGGCAAACTCCTACCTCCACATTACGCACGAAGACATCTTCAATCACACCACCCCGGCAAGTGCTTGTCTTGATGCGGATGACGCGGTCGAGATTCGGGCTGTCCATATAGCAGTCTTCTACGTAGAGGCCCTTGTAGCCGCCGGATATTTCACTGCCGATGACCACACCTCCATGACCGTTCTTCATGGTACATCCGCGCACGATGATATTTTCACTGGGGATGTTCCATTTGCGTCCGTCGTTGTTGCGTCCGCTCTTGATGGCGATACAGTCGTCGCCGGTGTTGAAGATGCAGTTCTCGATGAGCACGTTCTTACACGATTCCGGGTCGCATCCGTCACCGTTGGGGCCGTCATTTTCGATGGTGACACCGCGCACAATGAGGCTTTCGCACATCAGTGGGTGCAGTGTCCAGAAGGGTGAGTTGAGGAAGGTGACATCCTCTATCAGCACCTGTGTGCAACGGTAGAGGTTGACAAATTGCGGGCGCATGGCATCTTCGGGAGTAAAGATACGTTCGTGCATCGGGGCACCACGCTCGCCCAATGCCAGCATCCGCTTGCGTCCGCCGTCGGCCTGCGTCGGCTTGCCATTGTCTTTCTTGTAGCGTCCGGCTGCCATATACCACCAGTGGTCTGCATCGCCTTGTGCATCCATAATGCCTTTTCCTGTAATGGCGATGTTTGTCTCTCCGTAGGCATAGATGAGCGGACGGGCATTGTAGCAATCAAGTCCTTCCCAACGGGTCAGCACAGGCGGGAAGTAGAGGTTTTGGTCGGTGTCGAATCTCAGCACGGCATCCTTCTCTATGTGCAGGTTGACATTGCTCTTCAGTGTGATGGGCCCTGTGTAGAAAGTGCCTTTGGGGATGAGCACAGTTCCTCCTCCGTCCTGATTGCATCGCAGGATGGCCTCATTGATGGCTTCGTGGCAAGGCTCCTCCGGTGTGTCGGGCTTGGCACCGAAATCTACAATGTTATAGACACGGGCGGGAAAAGCCGTCTGTTTGATACTGCGTTCGATTTTCTTTGCCTCTTCAAAGGCACGTGTAATCTCTATTGGTTCGTTCTCTATGGATTGTGCGATTGCCTGCATCCACACGCCTGACAGCATCAGTGCCGCCACGGCAAAAAGTGTTCTTTTCATTTTTTTCCTGTATGTTTGTTTTGGTTATTCGCTTATTTCCGGAAGTTGGGCAAAGATACAAATAATATGGAATAAGAAAGAATAATGGCATTTTTTTATTTGAGGTGGGCAAAAAAACATCCGAACTTTTGCATGAATATTACCAATCCCAATCCTGACAAAATGTCAAACTGTATATTTTTGTTGCGAGAATAGCGTATATTCATTTGAAAAGAGAATCAGAAGGCTATACGCGAATCTTAAGGCGTGAAAAGTATTTATATGGTTGATTTACAGTGGGATGTGTGGGATGGCATTGCCTGAAAGGGAAAAATCTATATGTCGTAGTCCGATAAAGTTCGGAGGCAAAATGCTTTTATCGGGTTGCAACAAGGAAAATGCGCCTTGCTTTTTCCCAACTGTGCCTTACTTTTTTTCAAATGCAAGGCACAGTTGCACCAAGTGTGAGCTGCATTTTGGAAAAAGCAAGGCGCATTTTTTTTCTCCATCAGAGAAATTTTGTACTTTCCTGCTTTTAATTGTCAGTATAGTACCGATTTTGCCGCGCCAAACGAGCTGTTTTTTCTTTCTATAAAAGTGGAATAATGGGGCAATTATAGTCGGTTTATGCATAAATAAGCCGGACAGGTGTATATTTATGCGCAATTTTGGTCATGAATGTGGGATTTGCAAATGACAAAATGTAAGCAACCTATCTTGATTTGTAGCAGCCTCTCAAAGTGTACACTGAAAAAAAATTCTAGTTAATTGTTTTT
>CAZTPB010000052.1:0-12363 GCA_964614555.1 uncultured Bacteroides sp. | reverse complement strand
ACCTTGATGGCAAACGTCTGCAGGGTAACAATGGCGAGGGCAAGTACAGCACATTCGTTTACTGCTACACTACAAGCATCGGTGTGCCCGACCTGACCGTAACAAGCGGTGATGTAGAGAAACTCTCTGTTATCTCCATCAAGTGCGAAAGCGGTATCATTCCGTCATACACAGCAGGTAACATCACATTGACCGATGCTAACGGAAATGCGATAACCTTGAATGAACCCGAAGCTGTTGAAACTGCTGACGCTTATGCCACTCCGACAGAATGGACAGTATCATTGCAGGAAGAGCTGACAACCGTTGGCACTTATACGCTGACTATCCCTGCCGGCTACTTCAACATCGGCAGTGCCCAAGGAGAGATTCTGAGCAGCAAGGAGACTGTGGTGACTATCAATGTGACCGGAAATGTAACAGCCATCCGCGGCATCCGTATCGATGCTGATGCAGAAGTGACTGTTTACGATGTGACCGGCGTCATGGTAGGCAACGGCAAGGCTTCTGAAGTTCTGAAGAACCTGACCAAGGGACTCTATATCGTCAATGGCAAGAAACTGGTCATCAAATGATGATTTCATCTGATAATTGAATTGAGGGGCTGTGTCTTGACTGACGCAGCCCCTTTTTTCTAAAAAAAAGTATTAAATAATTTGCATATATCAGCAGGAAGCACTACCTTTGCATTGCAATTCCGGTTGAGGTATTGCGCACGGGCTTTTAGCTCAGTTGGTTAGAGCAACAGACTCATAATCTGGAGGTCCTAGGTTCAAGCCCTAGATGGCCCACCTCTATAGAGGAAACAAAGAACCGAGCCGTTACAAGTCGTATTGTAGCGGCTCTTTTTCAATCACTAAGCCACGAAAGAAACTATATATGGGAAAAGAACTGTCATCAGAGACGCGGACATTCATTGATACACACGCAGAAGACAATGTGCAGAGGCTGGCTTTACAAGCCGCCCGTTATCCGCATATCGACATGGCCTATGCTATCATCCAGATTGCCGCACGCCAAAAGGCACGTAGCAAACTGCCAACCTGGTGGCAAACAGACGGTCTGCGCTATCCCCATTACCTTTCTATGGAACAGTGCTCATCTGAAGCCACTGCACGCTACAAAGCCTCACTCATTCCTCCATCCTTGAAGACTCAAGGATTCACTGACCTTACAGGAGGATTCGGTGTGGATTTTTGTTGTATGGCTAAAGGCTTTTCTCATGCCACCTATGTAGAACGGCAAACGGTGCTTTGTGAATTGGCCGGGCAGAATTTTCCTTTATTGGGGATTCCCGAAGTCGAAATCATCCATAGCGATGCGACAGATTACCTGAAACAGATGCCACGGCAAGGTCTCATTTATTTGGATCCGGCCAGACGTGATTCACGCGGGAAAAAGACCGTAGCTATCAGTGATTGTGAACCCGACCTGATGAAGATACACACCCTGCTGGCAGAAAAGGCAGAACGGGTGATGATCAAACTGTCGCCAATGCTGGACATCCACCAGACCCTTGAACTACTGCCACACATCTGCGACGTCTATGTAATAGCATCAGAGGGAGAATGCAAGGAACTGCTCCTCATAATGGAGGTAGGAGCATCTTCACAGGAAGCCCGCATACACAGTGTGAACCTATCAACAACGGGCAAGCCCAAAGAAGAAATCTGCTTTACACGCAAAGAGGAAAACAATTGTCCTTGCCCGATGGCCGAAGTTCCAGAACTTTGTCTTTATGAACCGAACGCTTCTATTCTGAAAGCGGGAGCTTTCCGTATCGTAGCACACCGCTATGGTCTGAAAAAACTGCACCCCAACAGCCATTTATATACCAGCGACAAACCCGTGGAGAATTTCCCGGGAAGATGTTTTGAGGTCATTGCCCACGGCGGATTCGGCAAACGTGAACTGCGCGACCTGCAAAAACAACTCCCCAAAGCCAATCTGACCTTACGCAATTTCCCCTCCACTACGGACGACTTGCGCAAACGGATGAAATTGGCAGATGGAGGTGATGATTATCTCTTTGCCACTACATTTGCAGGTGGTGAGAAGCGATGGATTTGGGGAAGAAAATGGTTAGCCAAGGAATAATCATACACCTATTCGTACTATATATAATATATTTAAAGAAAAAACATGGTTGACGCATTATTACTTGTCGGCGGTCTCCTGCTTATCCTTTGGGGAGCCAATGCCTTGACGGACGGCGCAGCAGCTGTTGCACGACGTTTCAAGATTTCCAACCTGGTCATCGGATTGACCATCGTTGCCTTCGGTACTTCGGCACCCGAGTTTGTAGTCAGTTTCTTTTCAGCCTTGAACGGTAGTGCAGAGCTTTCTATTGGTAATGTGGTGGGAAGCAATGTGTTCAATAGTTTGATGATTGTGGGTGTGACGGCCATGGTGGCCCCTATTCCCGTAGGAAAAGGTACGTTGTCCAAGGAAATCCCCTTGTGTGTGCTCTCTTCCATCGTGTTGTTCCTTTGCGCCAACGACGTGTTGTTGGATGGTGGTGCGACCAATATCATCAGTCGGGTGGATGGCTTGTTGCTCCTCTGCTTCTTCGCCATTTTTCTTGGTTACACCTTTGCCATCGCCAAGGATGGTGAGGGCGAGGGTGGTGAAGTGGTGCGCGACATCCCCATGTGGAAATCTGTCCTTTTCATTCTGTTTGGCCTTGGTGCCCTCATTGGTGGCGGACAGCTCTTTGTGAACGGTGCTTCCGGTATTGCCCGGGCACTGGGTGTGAGTGAATCCATCATCGGCCTGACATTGGTGGCGGGAGGAACCTCGTTGCCCGAGTTGGCCACTTCTGTCTCTGCCGCACTGAAGAAAAATCCGGGTATTGCCATCGGCAATGTCATCGGTAGCAACATCTTCAATGCCTTTGCCGTATTAGGAGCCAGTGCAACACTCGCCGATTTGCCCACGGGGGGTATCACCAACCTCGACTTTGTGACGCTCATCGTAGCCAGCATCCTTATCTGGATAGCCGGCTTCTTCTTGGGAAAACGCATCATCACCCGTCCTGAGGGTATTTTCCTCGTGCTCTGCTACGTGGGATACACCACTTACTTGATTATGCAACAGTAAAAGATAGGCGAAAGCTTTTCTTCAACTCGAAAAAAACGTTAACTTTACCGCGGAAATGTGTGCTGGCGGAAGCCGTGGGCATTCCCGCAAATGAAAACAGAGATGGTAAACATAAAGAAAGTCACGACAAAGAAGGACTTGAAATCCTTCATCCGCTTTAATTATGAACTGTATAGGGAGAACCCTTATTCCGTCCCCGACTTGTACGACGACATGGTGAGTACGTTCTCTCCCGAGAAGAATCCCGCATTCGAATTTTGTGAGGCGGATTATTTCTTGGCTTACGATGAGCAAGGGAAGGTGGTGGGCCGCGTGGCGGCTATCATCAACCGACGTAGCAACGAAACGTGGGAGACGAAAAATGTGCGCTTCGGATGGATTGATTTCGTCGATGACGAGGAGGTGAGCCGTGCCCTGCTGGACACCGTGGCAACTTGGGGTAAAGAGCGTGGCATGGATACCATGCAGGGTCCTCTCGGTTTTACCGACATGGACGCTGAGGGTATGCTCATCGAAGGGTTTGACCAACTGAGCACCATGGCCACTATCTACAACTTCCCTTATTATCAACGCCACATCGAGAATTATGGCTTGGAGAAGGATGCCGATTGGGTGGAGTTCAAAATCAATATCCCCGACGGAATCCCCGACAAGATGAAACGCATTGCCGACCTCATCAGCCGCAAGTATGGTCTTCACGTGAAGAAGTTGAAGAATATGAGAGAGGTGAAAGAGGGAGGATACGGACAGAAGATTTTCGACCTTATCAACGAAGCTTATGCCCCACTTTACGGATATTCGCGGATGACACAACGACAGATTGACCAGTACATAGGCATGTACCTTCCCATCCTCGACCTCCGTATGGTGACGCTCGTGGAGGATGCCGAAGACAATCTGGTGGCCGTGGGGGTATCCATGCCCTCAATGTCGAAAGCCCTTCAAAAGGCAAAAGGCAAGATGCTCCCCCTCGGATGGTGGCACTTGCTGAAGGCCTTGAAATGGGGACGTCCGCAGACGCTCGACCTGATGTTGGTGGGTGTGAAACCCGAGTATCAGAGCAAAGGCGTGAACTCGCTGCTCTTCACCGACCTTATCCCCGTGTACCAATCGTTGGGATTCAAAGATGCAGAGAGTAACCCCGAGTTGGAGACCAACAACAAGGTGCAAGCGCAATGGGAATACTTCGAAACCACCCAACACAAACGGAGAAGAGCGTATAAGAAAAGTATATAGGAGGCGGCCCCTCCCCCTGCCCCTCCCTCTATGGAGGGGAGTAGATACATTTATGTGCATAGAAGAAAATTAAGAACCAAATAACAAGACAATCCACTCCCCTCCCTTGTGGAGGGGTAAGGGGGAGGGTCTTATAAATCACAATGGAAGAACTCAACCTTAATTTGAATCCGGAAGCTCCGACTGCGGAGTATAACGAAGACAACATCCGTCACCTCAGTGATATGGATCATGTGCGTACCCGTCCGGGTATGTATATCGGAAAGTTGGGCGACGGAAGCCATAGCGACGATGGAATCTATGTCCTCTTGAAGGAGGTTATCGACAATAGTATCGATGAGTTCAAGATGAATGCCGGAAAGCGCATAGAGATAGATATCGACGAAAATCTGCGCGTCAGTGTGCGCGACTATGGTCGGGGCATCCCACAAGGAAAGATGATTGAAGCCGTCAGTGTTTTGAACACTGGTGGAAAGTACGATAGCAAAGCCTTCAAGAAGAGTGTGGGACTGAACGGTGTGGGCGTGAAAGCTGTGAATGCCCTCAGCAGCCACTTCGAGGTGCGCAGCTACCGCGACGGGAAAGTGCGTTCGGCCATTTTTGAAAAGGGAGTTCTCCAAAGCGATACCACCCAGGACACTACCGATGAAAACGGTACTTATATCTTCTTTGAACCGGACAATACCCTGTTCAAGAACTATAACTATCGTCAGGAGACCGTTGATACCATGCTCCGCAACTACACCTATCTGAACACAGGGTTGGCCATCGTCTATAACGGACGCCGCCTCATCTCGCGCAACGGATTGATGGATTTGCTGAAAGACCGCATGACGGCCCAAGAACTCTACCCCATCGTACACCTGCACGGCGAGGATATAGAGATAGCTTTCACCCATACCAACCAGAATGGTGAGGAGTACTACTCCTTCGTCAACGGACAATATACCCCACTGGGAGGTACGCACCAGAGTGCATTCAAGGAGCATATAGCACGCACCATCAAGGAATTCTATAACAAGAACCACGAGTACGGTGACATCCGAAACGGCATCGTGGCCGCCATAGCCCTCAACGTGGAGGAACCCGTATTTGAGAGTCAGACAAAGGTGAAACTCGGTTCGCCCACCATGTCGCCCGACGGGGTGAGCGTGAACAAGTATGTGGGCGACTTTGTGAAGCAGGAGGTCGATAACTACCTGCACAAGCATGCCGATGTATCCGAGGTGATGCTACAGAAGATTACCGAGTCGGAGAAGGAACGTAAAGCCATTGCCGGTGTGACCAAGTTGGCTCGCGAACGCGCCAAGAAGGCCAACTTGCACAACCGCAAATTGCGCGATTGCCGTGTCCATCTGAACGACAATAAGGGAGACTTCCGCCAGGATAGCAGCATCTTCATCACCGAGGGAGACTCGGCCAGCGGCTCCATCACCAAGAGTCGCGATGTGAACACACAGGCCGTCTTCAGTTTGCGTGGTAAACCGCTCAACACCTTCGGGTTGACCAAGAAAGTGGTGTATGAGAACGAGGAGTTCAACCTCCTGCAAGCAGCACTCAACATTGAGGAAGGCATTGACGGACTGCGCTACAACAAGGTCATCATCGCCACCGATGCCGATGTCGATGGTATGCATATCCGCCTTTTGATGATTACCTTCTTTTTGCAATTCTTCCCCGACCTCATCAAGAAGGGGCACGTATATATCCTGCAGACTCCGCTCTTCCGTGTGCGCAACAAGCGTAGCAAAATAAAGAATAAAGCAGCTTTGGAGAGTGCAGCCAACGAGAAAGGAAGCAAGAGCGATTTCATCACTCGCTATTGCTATAGCGAAGAGGAACGGTTGACGGCTATCGACCAATTGGGACCTGACCCTGAGATCACCCGATTCAAAGGTCTTGGAGAAATCTCGCCCGATGAGTTCAAGAACTTCATCGGCCCCGAAATCCGCTTGGAGCAGGTGTCGTTGAGAAAGAACGACCTGGTGAAGGAACTCTTGGCCTTCTACATGGGAAAGAACACCATGGAGCGTCAAGGCTTCATCATTGACAACCTCGTGGTAGAGGAAGACAGGGCGGAAGAGTGACATACACGCCCCCGTAGATGCACCTGACATCAAAATAAGGAGAGATAAAGAACACAATATTATTGTTAATACATATAGACTGACAATCCACTCCCCTCCATAGAGGGAGGGGAAGGGGGAGGGTCCATTTTTATGAAACGAGCAATATTTCCCGGCACCTTCGACCCTTTCACAACGGGTCATGCCAGCATTGTACGGCGGGCGCTCACCTTCATGGACGAGATAATCATCGGCATCGGTGTGAACGAAAAGAAACGCACGGTGCTGCCTGTAGAGAAACGTCTGAAGATGGTGCGCGATTTCTATGCCAACGAGCCACGTATCCGTGTGGAGGCATATAGTGACCTGACCATTGATTTCGCCCATCGTGTAGATGCGAAGTTTATCATCCGTGGTATTCGTTCGGTCAAAGACTTCGAGTATGAAGAGAGCATAGCCGACATCAACCGCCAGTTGGCCGGATTGGAGACCATCTTGCTTTTCACCGAGCCCGAACTGACCAATATCAGCTCCAGTGTCGTACGCGAACTGATGAGCTACGGCAAGGATGTCACCCCTTTCTTGCCCGAAGGAATGACGTTGGGTGACGAGTGATAAAGAAACAAATTTCCTCCAAAGTTTAAGGCAAGCAGAACTATTATTCGCTAAAGCTATCGAGAATTTAATCAAGGTATGGCACCTGCACTTCCAAAAAATAACTACTAAAAGTACAAAAGTATGAAACATCTCAAACTACTGACAATCTTCCTCTTTTTCTCTGTCTTGCACACGCAGGCACAAAACAATCCACAAGCAAATCCCCAATCGCCCATGCGCAAGTTGCAACTGGCAGAGTTTGCCATTGCCAACCTTTATGTAGATAAGGTGGATGAGACCAAACTGGTGGAGGATGCCATCCGTGGGATGCTGGAAAAACTCGACCCCCATTCGGCCTACTCCAATGCCGAGGAGGTGAAACGCATGAACGAACCTTTGCAAGGTAATTTTGAAGGCATCGGTGTACAGTTCAATATGGTGGAGGATACACTCTTTATCATCCAGCCTGTATCGGGAGGCCCTTCTGAAAAGGTCGGTATATTGGCCGGTGACCGCATTGTGACCGTCAACGACACCACCATCGCGGGAGTGAAGATTAGCAGGGAGGATATCATGCGCCGTTTGCGCGGACCGAAAGGTACACACGTGAAATTAGGTATAGCCCGAAGAGGTTTCAACGAACTGCTGTACTTCGATGTGACGCGCGACAAGATTCCCCTCCATACATTAGATGCGGCCTATTTGATACGGAAAGGCATCGGATATGTCCGCATCAGCAGTTTTGGCTCCACTACGAGTCAGGAGTTTGCAGAGGCCATTGCCAAACTGAAGAAACAGGGAATGAAAGACCTGATTCTTGACCTGCAAGGAAATGGTGGGGGGTATCTGAATGCGGCTGTGGAAATCAGCAACGAATTTCTGGAAGCCGACGAACTGATAGTCTATACAGAAGGCCTCCGTTCTCCCCGACGTGAATTCAAAGCACAAGGTAATGGAATCATGCGTAAGGGACGAGTGATTGTACTGATAGACGAATTCTCAGCCTCTGCCTCTGAGATTGTCACCGGAGCCATACAAGATTGGGATCGTGGCCTTGTCGTGGGACGCCGAAGTTTCGGAAAAGGTCTGGTACAGCGCCCCATTGACCTGCCCGACGGTTCCATGATACGCCTTACTGTAGCCCGTTATCACACCCCATCAGGACGATGCATCCAAAAACCCTATGACGACAAGAAGAAGTATAAAGACGACTTGAATGAGCGTCTGAATAGGGGCGAATTGATTCATGCAGACAGCATACATATGCCAGATTCGCTGAAATATACCACACGCAAGAAAGGACGAACCGTCTATGGCGGAGGAGGTATCATGCCCGACTACTTCATAGCCCTTGACACAGCCAGATACAACAGTTACCACCGTAATCTGGTAGCCAAGGGAGTCACCATCAATGCCTCTCTCCGTTTTATCGAACAACACCGCAACGAGCTGATACAGAATTATCAGGATTTCAACACTTTCCAACAAAACTTCGAAATACCCGAAACCCTGCTTGAACAACTGACCAAACAAGGAGAAACCGCCGGAGTGGCTTATGATGAAACGGCATATATGGAAGCCAAGCCTTTCATCTGTCTCCAACTGAAAGCCCTCATAGCACGCGATTTATGGGAAATGAACGAATATTTTCAGGTGATGAACGAAACCAATGAATCTGTCCTCAAAGCCATAGAGCTACTGAAAGAGCAAAAGTGATGAGATAATTTATACAAGTATTAACATTGATTCACCATGACCGGCTGTAACTTTTCACTGTTCTAACCGTCATCCATATAAAGAGAGATGCAAAAGAGACGTTTTCAAGACGATATTCTCCCGCTGAAGGACAAGCTATTCAGGTTAGCACTACGCATTACACAGAATAGAGCAGAAGCAGAAGACATTGTACAGGAAACACTCATAAAGGTCTGGGACAGGCGTGACGAATGGTTCCAAATAAAATCCATGGAAGCCTACTGTCTGACACTGACACGCAACCTGTCCATCGACCGGAGCGAAAAGGCCGAAGCCCAACACCTCAGTCTGGACAACTGTAGCCTGGAACAGCCACCGGCCGACTCCACTCCACAACAAGAGTTGGAAAAGAAAGAACAAACCAGCTTGATAGCACGATTGATAGACAATCTGCCAGAAAAGCAACGTACGATTCTGCAACTTCGGGAAGTGGAAGAGAAAAGCTACAAAGAAATAGCCGACATATTGTGTCTGACCGAGGAGCAGGTTAAAGTCTGCCTGTTTCGTGCACGACAACATATAAAGGCTGAATACTTGAAAATAGAACATTATGGACTATAAGTACATCGAACAACTATTGGAAGCCTATTGGGACTGCCGCACTACGATAGAAGAGGAACGGATACTCCGCACATTCTTTCAGCAAGAGGTGCTCCCCGAGCAGTTGGCTCCCTACCGCCACCTGTTCTGTTACGAAGCAAAACAACAGAAAGCGACGTACCTCGACAAAACGTTCGATGACCGCATAATGGAGCAAATTTCTTCCCCAAAAGCCGTAAAAGTACGCCGTATATCACTTTGGGAGAAGCTATTCCCGCTCTATCGGGCCGCTGCTGTAGTAGCCGTCATACTGACACTTGGAAGTACTATTGAACATGCCTTCCACCAATGGAGAGAATCCCAATATGTAAGTTGTCCCGACCAACCATTATCGGTCGTCCCTGCCACCAAATGCGACAGCAATTCGACAGCACGACAGACAGCGACTATCAAAGTACACACTGATTCCATAGAATCCGGTGCCGACAAGAAACAAGACTTTGCTTTAAAACACTAAATTATATGCTTTATTAAAACATAGATGAAAAGAAGCTGTGAAGTTTCAATTCTCTCATTTTTTTCATAAGACTAACGTTTTTGAACGAAGAGACCACTGCGCGAGCCGTGGTCTCTTCTTGTTTTCCGCCTCATCATTCATCACGAACCATAGGCGGCGTGCTATTAGAATATTAGAGAGAGAAAATATTAACGACATAATAACACCCCATCAGCCACATTGTTCGACGAAAAAAGAAAAAAATTACTTTGCCTACACATTTTTCAATGAAATATATTATATTTGCAATCAAAATTCCTCATTATGATGGGACAGATGTTAGAAAATCAGACAAAACGCCTCCAACGAATGTCGCGTCTTGGACGTATCGGATGGTGGGAAGCCGACTTTTCCACCCAAACATACCTTTGCTCTGACTACATCTGCCAACTGCTTGGTTTGACCGAGAGCGACCGCCTACCCTTCACAACATTCAGGCAAATGATTCGTGAAGACTATCGCGAACACATCAGCACCCTGTTCAAAGACATTGCCAACTTCAATACGGAACACGAACTGACATTCCCTATCACTGTCCCACGCGGCACAGTGTGGGTCAATATACACAACGAACCGGATGACAAAGCACCCGATCAGGAAAGAACCACCATCTTCGGCACCCTGCAGCAGGTAAAAGCTCCGTCGCAAAGCGATATGCTCTTCCGCAACCTTTTTCCTCATTTGCCGGTCGGTATAGAAATCTATAACGACAAGAATGAGCTGGTCGATGTCAACCAAAAAGATATGGAGATTTTCGGAGTGCGACGCAAGGAGGACTTCGTCGGCATCGACCTGCTGAAAAACCCCAACCTGAACCAAGAACTCATCCAAAAGATTTTAGAGGAAGACGAAGTGAATTACCGCTTCAAATACAACCTCGACCGGGCACAAGGATACTACCACCTGCACAAACACGGCTACATAGACCTTATCACGAAGTTCAAGAAAGTCTATGATGCCCAAGGCAGATGTACCGGCTTCGTCATGATCAACATCGACAATACCGAACAAGGAAAGATAGAAGAGGAACTGATTTACGCCAAAGAGAAAGCAGAGAATGCAGACCGGTTGAAAAGTCTGTTTTTGGCCAACATGAGCCACGAAATCCGCACCCCCCTCAATGCCATTGTAGGATTTTCCAACCTGTTGTCCGAGACCGAGGACAAAGAAGAGCGCAAACTCTACCAGCGCATTATCGAAGAAAACAATGCACAACTGCTGCAACTCATCAGCGATGTGCTCGATCTGTCCAAGATTGAATCCGGCACATTCACCTGCAATATCCAGACGTTCGACCCGAACATCCTCTGTCAGGACATTGTGCAAAGCCTCAGCATGAAGACACCGGAAGGTGTCACCATCACGTTCGACCGTCATCTTCCTGAGTGTGTCCTGATGAGCGACCGTACACGCATCAATCAGGTCATCACCAACTTCGCGAACAATGCCATCAAGTTCACCCATGCCGGCCACATCCGCATAGGCTACGATGCCATCGGAGAGACCCACTTGCGCTTCTATGTAGAAGACACTGGCATCGGTATCCCCGCAGACAAACTCGACACCGTGTTCGACCGCTTTGTCAAACTCAATTCTTTTGCCTCCGGCACCGGGTTGGGGCTATCCATCTGTAAGAGCATCGTCGAACAGTTAGGGGGAACTATCGGAGTCGAAAGCGAAGAAGGCAAGGGCTCTTGTTTCTGGTTCATTCTCCCCATTGTATAGCCCACTACCCTATTCTATGAAAACAATATTCACCGATGCGCAACTGGGGCTGATTACCGTCCACACAAATGCCAGGAGCAAACGCATCATCATGCGAGCGCAACCTGATGGCATCCGAATGACAGTACCCCCTGCCACATCGGAGAACATTATCAGAGAAACTCTGGAACAATTCCGTTCCCGATTGGCCGACAGCCAGAAACACCTGCCTCAAACTGCTGCAGCACAATGTTTCATAGACCTTCACTTTTCCATCCATTCCGATTGGACTGAGATCACTTTGGAGCAAGGCATACTGCCCGATTTCCATTGTAACGCCCGCCCGGGAAAGGCTGTCATC
Source organism: uncultured Bacteroides sp. (assembly GCA_964614555.1). Taxonomy (GTDB): domain Bacteria; phylum Bacteroidota; class Bacteroidia; order Bacteroidales; family Bacteroidaceae; genus Phocaeicola_A. The sequence continues at coordinate 449 of CAZTPB010000052.1, read as the reverse complement.
ATCTGTCCGCCCGATACCGATTTTCATGAGAGAGGGTGTCAAGAGTGGTTACACCGGGTCATCGAACGCCTCCTCCGCCAACAAGCCGTCTGGCTGCTGCCCAAACGCCTGCACGAACTTTCGTCCATGCACCAACTGCCCTTCAATCTCTGCAAAATCAATGTGAGCAAAAGCCGGTGGGGAAGCTGCTCCATCCAACGGAACATCAACCTCTCCTGCTATCTCACTACCCTGCCCCGCTACCTGAGCGATTACGTCATGCTGCACGAGCTGGCACACACCATTGAGATGAACCATGGCCCCAATTTCTGGGCATTGCTGAACCGCCTGACCGGAGGCAAAGCCCAATCCCTTCGCCACGAATTACGCAACCATCAACCGAAAATTATGTGACATTAAGTGACATTGAAAAAATAAATTGCTTCAGTTTTAGTCTCTATTTTTGATTG
>CAZTPB010000051.1:0-12434 GCA_964614555.1 uncultured Bacteroides sp. | reverse complement strand
AGAGCAAAGGACTGAAAATCCTTGTGTCCCCGGTTCGATTCCTGGTGGCACCACACAGTAAGGAAGCACTGATGAATGAGAAGCATTTGTCGGTGCTTCTTTTTTAATTGTTTTTATTGTCTGTTTTCATATTATTGCCTATCTTTGTGCCTCAAATAGATGAAATAAATGAATAGAAGAATTATGAAAAGAATCTTTTTGTTGTTGGCCGTCTGTCTGACGTCTGCAGTTGGCATGGCGCAAGATGCCCCCTCTTTGCGGGAGGTGACTTCCGGTGTCTTTCGGGCTAAGCGTATCCATGGCGTGAATCCGTTGGCCGACGGATTGCATTATGCACAAATCAGTTCTGATGGAGAACGTATCGTGAAGTATTCATTCAAAGATGGTAAGGAGGCCGGTGTCATTTTTGATGTGAAGACTGCACGTAACCATAAATTGGAGCGTGTGGAGGGATACATCATGTCGCCCGATGAGAGCCGTATCCTCATTCAGACGAAGACAGTGCCCATTTATCGGCATTCGTTCACTGCAGAGTATTACCTCTATACGGTGAAGAACAACACACTGGCTCCTCTGAGTGAAAATGGTCCTCAGCAGGTTCCTCTTTTCTCGCCGGATGGAAACATGGTGGCCTTTGTACGTGACAACAACCTCTTTCTTGTAAAACTGCTTTTCGACAACAGCGAATCGCAGGTGACAACGGACGGCAAGTACAACGAAGTGCTCAACGGCATTCCTGATTGGGTCAATGAAGAGGAGTTTGGTTATAGCCGTGCTTTCGATTTCAGTGCAGACAGCAAGATGTTGGCTTACATCCGATTTGACGAAACGAAAGTACCTGAGTACAGTTTTCCTTGGTTCAAGGGGATGATGCCGGAGATGCATGATTATGCTACCTACCCGGGAAATTACTCCTATAAATATCCCATGGCTGGTGAACGGAACGCGATGGTGAGTGTGCACACCTTTGACGTTAAAACGCGGGTGATGAGGCAGATGGATGTACCGTTGGATGCTGATGGCTATATCCCTCGTATCCAATTCACACCCAATCCTGATGCACTGGCTGTCATGACGCTCAACCGCCATCAGAATCGTTTTGACCTCTATATGGCCAATCCGCGTTCGGCTGTGTGCAAACTGGTTATTCGTGATGAGGCTCCACAGTATATTAAGGAGACGGCTTATGCACAGATAAAATTCTATCCCGAAAATATCGCTTTGCTAAGCGAGCGCGACGGCTACAACCATCTCTATTGGTACACTATGGGGGGGAATTTGGTACGCCAGGTGACTAATGGTGAATATGAAGTGACGAAGTTTATCGGGTGGGATGCCAAAACCAATAGTTTCTATTACGAAAGCAATGAAGGCTCTCCCTTACGTTCGGCTGTCTATAAGACTGATGCCAAGGGACGCAAGAGCTGCCTGACCGAAGGGGAGGGGGTAAACAGTGCCATCTTCAGCACCGGTTGGGGGTATTTCATGAACACATTCAGTAACACAGACACTCCGCCTGTAGTGACGCTGTGTGATAATGCCGGGAAGATTCTGAAGACGTTGGAAGACAATGCTGCTCTGAAAGCTTCCTTGACAGCCAAGAAGTTGGGTAAAAAGGAACTGTTCTCTTTCCAAACCTCTGGGGGTACAATGCTCAATGGTTGGATGGTGAAACCGGCAGACTTTGATGCTTCGCGTAAATATCCCGTCATCATGTACCAGTATTCAGGTCCCGGTTCTCAAGAGGTGAAAGACAGTTGGAGCCTTGGTTTCTATCGTGATGGCGGCCTGTTGGAGTCTTATTGGGCCGGTGAAGGGTTCATCGTAGTGTGTGTGGATGGGCGTGGTACCGGCGGACGTGGTGCTGCTTTTGAAAAGTGTACTTATCTCAATCTTGGTGTCAAGGAAGCAGAAGATCAGGTGGAGACAGCCCTTTATTTGGGTTCGCTTCCTTATGTGGATAAGGCCAACATCGGCATTTGGGGATGGAGTTACGGTGGATTCAATACACTTATGTCGATGAGTGAAGGCCGTCCTGTTTTCAAAGCCGGAGTGGCAGTCGCTGCTCCTACCAGTTGGCGTTATTATGACTCTGTCTATACGGAGCGTTTCATGCGTACGCCTAAGGAGAATGCGACCGGATATGAAGCAGGTTCGGCTATCGGACGTGCTGGAAAACTGAGCGGCCAATTGCTGCTTATTCATGGCTTGGCTGATGACAACGTGCACTTCCGTAACATGGCAGAGTATGCAGAGGTGCTTGTACAAGCCGGCAAACAGTTTGATATGCAGATTTATACCAATCGCAATCACAGTATCTTTGGCGGCAATACCCGCTTTCATCTGCTGACGCGGTTGACTAACCATTTCAAGGAACATCTGAAGTGATTTTTCCTTTTGTCAATAGAAGACAAAGAAAAGGGAACACCTTTGCGGGTGCTCCCTTTTTCTTATCTTGAAACCAGTTTTGTCGATTAAGCGTTGACTCTCTTCTCTTGAATTCTGGCCTTCTTGCCGGTGAGTTTGCGCAAATAGTACAATTTAGCGCGACGAACACGACCGATCTTGTTGACAGTGATATTGTCAATAGCCGGAGATTCAAGGGGGAAAATACGTTCTACACCCACTGTTCCAGACATCTTGCGCACGGTGAAACGCTTTTTGCTTCCGTGACCACAAATCTTGATAACAACACCGCGATACATCTGGATACGCTCTTTGTTACCCTCAACGATACGATATGCTACTGTAACAGTGTCACCAGCCTTGAATGAAGGGTGCTCCTTACCGGTAGCAAATGCTTCTTCTGCAATTTTAATTAAATCCATTGTTTTTATTATTAAATTGTTTGATCGTTACTACGCAACATACCAAACTCTCGTCGTTTTGGCAGCGATTGCGCGAAAGCGGGTGCAAAGTAACTAATTATTTATCAGATAGCCAAAAGTTTCCGCTTCATTTTTTGTATTTTTTTAATTCAAACGGCTTTCTTCTGGCTTGAATTATTCAAAATAGAATGTCAGCATAATCATGCGGGCTGTGGTTTTGTCGATTGAATGGGTGAATTTCAGGAGCGATTTGTCTGTCAAGTCTGAGCGGTCTTTTTCCAGTATATCCCGCAATCCGAAGCAGAACTTCAGCTCAGGTATAAGTTTGAAATAGGGCAAATAAAAGTCGCACCCCAGTCCCACTTCAATGTAGCAATCCATGTTCTTCAATAGCAGGGCTTGCCTATCTTTGTTGGTCAGTGAAAGCGTTGGATTGATGCCGGCCACAAGGAAGGGGCGGTGGTTGTTGAAGCGTGGTGCGCTGAACTTCAGATTCACCGGGCAGGCAAGCAACGTGGATTTCATCGTCTGTCTGTGCTCTTCGTGGGTATATTGTTCGTGGAAGATGACATTGCGTTGTCCAAAATAGAGTGAGGGGAGTACACGTACAGCGAGGTTGGAAGTAATCCAGGCTTCGGCCAATACACCTACGTGGAAAGCTGGACTATACTCTGCAACATCGGCGAACCATGATTCGCCCGTCTCGGTGATAAAGCCGTTGTTGACGAATTCAAGATCTTGGCAGTGTAGCCCGATGAAGAATCCGTAGTGCAGCCTACGTTGGTCGATGTAGGGGCGGTTTTGCACTCGTCTCTTTTGTCCGCTGGCAGCCAAGGCAACAAGCATAGCCATGAAGATAAGCAGCAGGTGACGTTTCATAATTACTCTCTGTCTGTGTTTGATTTTCTATTAATAAACGCGGAAGAGTGTTTTTTTATTGCCTGACGACTACTCATCCTTCGTTTGGATGGGCTCGCGTCGTGCAGCTGCTGCAAATTCTTGCGGTGACACTCTGACGGGTTCTGTCATGAATTCTGGGACATTGTAGCTGCGCAGGAATTGACTGTAGAACTTTGGGGAGTGTTGCGGTAGGGCAAAAGCTTTATGAGCATGTCCTTGACGGTCGAAGTGGCTGATGTAGAGGCGGGTGTAGTTGCCGTCGTCGCGGCGGGAAGATAGAATAATCCATCGTCCGTTGCTTGACCATGAATGGTAACTCTCAGCTTGAGGGCTGTTGGCGTTTTCCAACTTTCGCGTTTCCTTTGTTTGCAGGTCTGTCAGGTAAAGATCGGCATCAGGATGCCAGATATGGAAGCATCCCCACTCGCCCATGGCAAAGAGCAAATAGCGTCCGTCTGGACTGATGCGCGGTAGAGTGGCACTTTGCCCAATAGCCGCAGCGCGGAAAACGGTGTCAGGAGCACCGAACTGTTTTGTCGTGCGGTCAAACGGGCGGCGGTAAAGGTCATATTTGAACTCTTTGTAACGGTTGATGGCATCGTGATCTTTAGCGAGGCTGTCGCTAAAAATGAAATGTGCGGAAGCGTAGTAGAGCGTGTCGCCGCAAGGAGACCAAGCGGGATATATTTCCAGTTCGTTTGCGGCAGCCGAAATGCTACTGATAGTGTTAGCTGATACATCGTAGAGGATAAGGTCGCTTTCACTGTCTTGCACCTCTATTTTGGAAACGTCTTTGGTGTGGAATGATTGGCCGGTAAGATTGGTAGAGTAGGCAATGAGGGGCAGGGTGGGATGCCAGGCGGGATAGACACCGGCAGAGATTGTGCGGTCGGTCTTGAGGGTAACTTTCTGCGGTGTCCCTTCCTTGACAATCATAGTTCCTCCTAACGACTGGCGCATATGAAACTGCATATTCTGTGTGCCATAATTCTGGTAAGAGTGGCAGTTGATGCACTGTCCGCTCTGCTCACCTGATACGAGCATATTGTTATAAATCGTTCGTTCTTCGAACGATGTGAGGTCACGTTGGTGGATACCTATCATCTCGTATCCTACGTAAGAGGGCGAAATGAGGCGGTAAGAGACATAAGGGTCAATGTCTTCTTCTGCTACATACAGGTGAAAGGGTCGGTGACGTGTCCAATTGCCGGTTTCAGCATGGTGTGTGTAAAACTCTATGCTGATGCTGTCTCCTCGTGCAGCTACAGTCATGTCGTGCCATTCGTCATCAGGAATGATGATTTCACCGTCTTGACCGTAAGTAGCCTCTCCGCCCGGCCATATAAAGTGTGCGATGCAGGCATCGGTATTTTCATCGGCCGTCATGAAGTTTAGCGGGGCTATATTGGGTGGGATAGTGACATCCGTATAGTCAGGATAAATGTGCGGCAAGCTGTCTGTCTCTGTAAAATGTTCCGGGAGCGACGGGTGGTGGGTACAGCCGACCAATGCCATCACTGCACATACATATATTATATAATAAGGAGTTTTCATATGTCATTAATGATTGAATTACAAATCAGTAGCTGTTTACATTGTTGCAGAAGAAATAGAACCACCAGAAGGTATCTCCAAATTCTGCTTTGACTAATTCTCCGGTCTGTTCTTCGGTGAGCCCTCGGCGGAGATGTCCTTGTACTGTGTTTTGGAAATAGAGATAGCGAATCTCTATCTGTTTGCGGTCGAAAGGCATTCCGTTGATAAAGGAATTCTTTTCGAGTGTACCATAGAGGAAAGCTGCCTCCTGATAGTGTATGGGCATTGGCTCGTTCTGGTGTAATGTGGCATATTGGAAAAAGCGCGGCCAGAAGAGTTGGATGTTTTTGCTGATCATGGCATAGTTGAGAGTCACCTCTTGCAAGAGTTTGCTGTCGATGTTCATCGTGTTGGAGAAGTTGTGCAACAGGTAAATCTCGCACAGTCCGTTGTCGCTGTCGAGTGTGTTGGTGTCGTGGCGATGTAGTTCGGCCGGAATCTTGAACTGCTCTTCACCGGCTATCCGTTCGGGGTGGCGGTACAGTTCGCGGAGCATGGCGGCTTCGTTGGTGTGGAATGTGGTTTGCTCCAGCAGGGAGATGTATTTGTCGGCCACTTCCATTTCACCCGTCAGGAGGGCACAGCGTGCCAGAATCTTCAGGTCGTTCACCTTGAAACCGAACTCCACACCATTTTCGATAGCCCAGCGGGTGGCAAAGTTGAATTTCCCATATTGATAGTAAATCATAGGTGTTCCCGTCTGTACCATATGTACTTTCAGGTCATCACGTGTGTGTGGCAGACGTCCTCCATTATCGAAATGGTAGGCCCGTGTGCCCAATTCGTCGGTGTGCATCAGTGCGATATTCTTCAGGATGACCATTTGGCGGGTCGGTCTGTCAGGGATGGCGGCAGCTTCGTCTAACACCTTGTTCCATTCCCCTTCTTCAGTGTGGCGGTACATCCGCATTTCAGCATGATAGTTGTAGTCGCTGAAGTTGGCCCATAACGTCAGTAGGCATCCTGCTGTTATGCCGCAGAAAGCAAGCAATGTAGCCGAAATCGAATACCGATGATTGTCCTTGAAGTTGAGGAAAGGAATCAGTAATACGAAGGCTGCTATTACGAAAAATGGGGTAGAGGTAATCAGCGAGGTCGCCTTTTCTGCGCGGAACATGGGAAAACCGTAAACCCAAGTATCCTCGAGGCGCATTTGGCTGAAGTAATAATACCAAAAGAGCGGCACCGCTACGATGAGCAAACCTCCCCATAGTGGCAGTAACCATCGTTCGTACCGTTTTTCGCATGAGCGTAAACTGTAGGTGATGACCATCACAGCCCCGCCCATCAGTGCATACCATCCCATCAGCGGATAGCCTGCTGCTATCCATATCGTGAGGAAAAGTGGACGCCACTTTCCGTGTAGCCTCCTACTTGCCCAGATTCCAGACATCATGGCCAGAAAAAGTAGTGATTCGCTGAACCAATACCCCTGTATTTTGATGTTGTAAAGCCAATAGCCTAAATCAACGATGGAGCAAAGTAGGGCAAAGAGGGGGATGAGGGCAAGAACACTCCATCCGTTCCGAAGGTGGAAGGTTTTCAGTATGACTGTGTAAGTGGCCAACCATAAGAGGATGAGTAGCGCGCTTCCTAAAACCGGATAATAGAAAAATTGGGTGAGGTAACATCCTGCCCAATGGAATATTCCGCCAGGAACAGCTGTCTGTTCCTGAAAAAAAACGGGATTGGCTAAAAAAAGTGAACGCTCTTGCACTGTGAACAAGTAGTCGCTGTTCATTCCTACAAGCACGATGCCGGCAAAGAGAGTGAAAAGTATCCCTCCAATCCAAGGCATCGCTTGAAGCAGTTGCTTGTTGGATGCTTGCAGTCGGGAATTTCCATTTCGGGAAGCGGCCTGATTTTGTTGTCGGTTTTTCAGTTTCATGGATTTGAATGCTTTATGCTTTATGATTTCTGTCTGATTTGCCGTTCATGCAGAATGAGGAAAATTATCAATCAGAAACCATAAAGCAGAAATGCTTGTTATTTCAGCAACGCCAATGTCTCCTTGATGCGCTTCATCGATTCCACGATGTTCTCATCCGAGGTGGCATAGCTCATGCGGATACATTCGGGACTTCCGAAGGCTCCTCCGCCTACGCAAGCCACGTGTCCTACTTCCAGCAGGAACATGGCCAGGTCGGCAGCATTCTCAATGGTACGTCCTTCGTAGCTCTTGCCAAAGTAGGAGTCGCACTTGGGGAAGAGGTAGAAAGCTCCTTGTGGCACATTCACCTCAAAGCCGGGAATCTCCTTGGCCAGTTCCACGATGAGGTTGCGGCGACGCTCGAAAGCCTGACGCATCTCCTCTACAGGAGCCTGTGTGCCGGTATAGGCCGCCTCGGCAGCTTTTTGCGATACCGAACAGGGGCCGGAGGTGTATTGTCCTTGCAACTTGTTGCATGCCTTCACAATCCATTCCGGTCCGGCAATGAATCCGATACGCCAACCTGTCATGGCGTATGCCTTCGACACTCCGTTCACAATGACGGTATTCTCCTTCATCTCGGGGAATTGGGCGATGCTTTCGTGCTTGCCTACGTAGTTGATGTGTTCGTATATCTCATCGGCAATGACATAGACCTGCGGATGCTTGGCCAGTACGGCGGCCAGTCCGGCCAACTCCTCTTTGCTATATACCGAACCGGTGGGGTTCGAGGGCGAGCAGAGGATAAGGGCCTTGGTCTTCGGCGTGATGGCTGCCTCCAACTGGGCAGGGGTAATCTTGAAGTCCTGTTCGATGCCGGCACGGATGATGACGGGTGTGCCATCGGCCAGCTTCACCATTTCGGGGTAGCTCACCCAGTAGGGAGCAGGTACAATCACTTCGTCACCTTCGCCCACCAGCGTCATGATGACGTTGCAGACCGACTGTTTGGCACCGTTAGAACATAAAATCTGTGCGGCAGTATAGTCCAGGTTGTTTTCATTCTTCAGTTTGGCCACGATGGCATTGCGCAAGGCCGGATAGCCCGGCACGGGCGAGTAGCGTGAGAAGTTCTCATCGACAGCCTGTTTGGCAGCCTCCTTGATGTGGTCGGGTGTGTTGAAGTCGGGTTCTCCCACACTCAGGTTGATGACATCAATGCCTTGAGCCTTCAGCTCGTTGCTCTTTTGTGACATGGCAAGCGTCTCAGACGGTGAGAGGCGTTGCAGACGATTGGATAAGTTGCTCATAATGTATAATATTTAATTTTTTATTTTCCGGTTATATGCAGTTTGTGTCCCATGCGGTCTTGTTTGGTCTTTAAGTAACGTTCGTTGTATTGGTTGGGGGCTATTTCGATAGGGACTATTTCCGAGATGGCCAGTCCGTAAGCTTCCAATCCGATACGCTTGACAGGGTTGTTGGTGAGCAAACGCATTTTCCGTACACCGATGGAACGAAGAATTTCGGCTCCTACTCCGTAGTCGCGTTCGTCAGCCTTGAATCCTAAGTGCAGGTTGGCATCTACGGTGTCCATACCTTCCTCCTGCAGCTTGTAGGCACGCATTTTGTGCATCAGTCCGATGCCTCGTCCTTCTTGGTTCAGATAAACAACCACACCTTTACCTTCCTTTTCTATCATTTCCATGGCTTTGTGCAGTTGTGCACCGCAGTCACACCGGCATGAACCAAGGATGTCCCCTGTGGCACACGAAGAATGCACTCGCACCAGGACGGGTTCTTCTTCTTTCCATGTACCTTTTATCAGAGCCATATGTTCCAGACCGTTGCATTTCTGTTGGAAGGCAATCAAGTGGAAGTGTCCGTGTGCGGTAGGCATATCTACTTCCACTCCGCGTTCCACAATGGACTCTTGTTGTAGGCGGTATGCGATAAGGTCGTGGATGGTGATGATTTTAATGTCATGTTTACGGGCTACTTCCTGCAATTCGGGCATACGTGCCATGGTGCCGTCTTCATTCATTATTTCGATGAGTGCGGCAGCAGGTCGTAGTCCGGCCAACCGGGCCAAATCGATAGCAGCTTCGGTATGTCCGGCTCGTCGGAGCACCCCTTTTTCCTGTGCATAGAGCGGACTGATGTGTCCGGGGCGTCCGAAAGTTTCCGGTGTGGAGGCAGGGTCGGCAAGGGCAAGGATAGTGGCTGCGCGGTCTTTTGCCGACACTCCGGTGGTGCATCCTTCGAGTTTGTCAACAGTGATAGTGAACGGTGTGCCCAATATGGAGGTGTTATCGCTCACCTGGTGCTCCAATCCCAACTCTTCGCACCTTGAGAGTGGTAGTGGTGCACAGAGTACTCCGCGTCCGTGGGTCACCATAAAATTGACCTTTTCGGGAGTTATTTTTTCAGCGGCAACGATGAAGTCGCCTTCATTTTCGCGGTCTTCATCATCGACCACGATAAGGAATTTCCCTTCGCGGAAGTCCTCGATGGCTTCCTCTATTGTATTCAGATTCAATTTGTCGTTGTCCATATTATTGTTAGCTTTTAATTGTCAGCACCATTAGGTAAAGAGGTCGTGTTCCTGTAGGCTGTCCGTTCTTCAATTTCCATATCCTCTATTCTCTGTTGTATCACACGGCTTGTCTTCACAATCTCCTTGAGGTCTTTGTTTAGTCTGCGGCTGAATTTCCATATGCGCAGATAAATGACTATACCTACGGGGAGGCATAGTCCGGCCAGCAAGTTGAGCCATCTGTGGTCTGACGGGCTTTTGTGTGCATTGGCCGATAGGAACGGATAGCTGTTTGTGGCATCCAGCAGTCTGGCATCCTTGGTGTTCGACAAGTTTTCGATGATGCTTTCCATTTCGTCGCTGATGTCTTGTATTACGGAGTCTTTCCCCTGTGCTGTAAAGATGTGCAGGTAGTTTGGCAGGCGGTCGAACCGCTTTTTTGCGGCATACTCGCTACATTTGTCGCAAAGGTTGTCCAGGCGTGTGTGGATTTGTTTATAGTCAGGGTCTTCGATGATGACCTCCTTGCGGAAGATATGGCGTTTGCTTCTTAGGGCAAAGAGTTTCATGAAGAATGTCTTGTACAGATCGATATTGAATACGACGGAGTCTTTGTTGGCCTTGTATGTGAGCCATGCGCCGAAGGGTGCCAATATCATGGTGCTGATCCACATGCCGAACCACATCTGCAGTTCTCCTTCACGTGCCATTTTGGTACCCGTATTGTCTATGATATAATAGATAATGAAGAGGGTGACGGAAATGACGACAGGCATTCCTAATCCCCCCTTGCGTATGATGGCTCCGAGCGGTGCACCGATGAAGAAAAAGATGACACAGGCCAATGAGAGAGTGATTTTCCCCCACCATTCTTTCTTGTGCCGTCGTATGCTCTTGTCGCCGTCGGCAGTGGTATAGCTCTTCATAGCGAGGTCTGATGCCTGCGACTGTACCCGGCTGAGAGCCGTTTGTATGAGGCTTTCCTTTTTGCTCAGGCTCTGTACGTCGTAGAGGCTGTCAGTGTTGATGCTATGGAGCAGTGGTGTCGTGGCGTTTTTCTTTAACAACATGGAGTCAGTCGGACTCAGTTCCGTTTTTTTGTAGGTGGTTCGCCGGGCATTCTGATAATATGTCCGCCCGATGCTGTCGAAGCGTGCTGTCATGGAGTCGATGCTGTGATTCAGTGTCACCATGTCCTTTGCTGCAGCTTGATTGCTGAGGTATCCGGCATCCATTTGATTGAAATTTGCATCGAAAGCGATTAGCGAATGTTTCTCGCGGAAGGTCTCTCGTCTGTAGGGCACATTTTTTGCGCGTGTGTTCTGCGAACGCAGGTTCTCAAATTGTTCTCCGCAGTAGAGGTGCAGCTGCAGGTGCTTCTTGTCTGCAGTCATCTCCAATCGTCCGGAGTCTGCCACGATGATACGTGCATTTTCGAATCCGTCTGCCAGGTCATAAATCATCACACCGTACATCATGCCGTTCTCTTTGTTTTTCTGCTTTACATAGAGATTGTATCCCTCTATCTGGTCGTAGAATACCCCCTCGGGGATGTCCAGTTCGGGCGATTTTTGCTTCATGGAGAAGATGAGGGCGTAGAGTTCGGTGGTGGCTTTCGGCCCTATAACGTTTTGGAAGTAAAACGACAGTCCTGCCAATATAAAGGCCATCACGGCCAACGGGCGCATCACCCTTGTCAGTGGGATGCCTGCGGCTTTCATGGCAATAAGTTCCGAGCGCTCGCCGAAGTTGCCGAATGTGATGAGTGTGGCCAGTAGAATGGCTAATGGCAGTGACATGGGTATCAGTGTCACTCCCGAATAAAAGAAGAATTGTGCCAGTACGCTCAGTTCGAGTCCTTTGCCCACAAGTTCGTCCACGTATCTCCATAAAAACTGCATCATGAAGATGAACAGGCATACAAAAAATGTGCCTGCCAACAGCATGGCAAAGCTCTTGATGATGAATATGTCTAACTTCTTTATGCGTAGCATCTATCTGAGATATACAATCCAGGTGGCAAAATTACTACAAAAAGGGCAGACAACCTTATGTTTTTATTATTTTTATTAATTTAGTGGTGTTCAGATGCCGCATTGGCGTTGCAATTGGGCTACTTCCAGGTTCCACAAGTCAGTCAGTTCTTCTATTTCCTCTTCTTCTACTGAATCTGTAATGATGAGTGTGTAGTCGCCGGTCAGTTCGTTGTTTTCCATGCGTAGTTCAAAATAGCTTCTGGGCTCTTCATCGTCCAACCAGTGGAAGCGGACAAAAGAATTGGCGCGGAAGTGGGTGCATTCGGCCTGGCGGATTTCATCTTTGCTCCATTCGAATGTGAAGACTCGTTCTTCTGAAGTCACTTTTTCGGCCAACCACGTTTGTAGTCCCGATGCGTTGCTGATAGCATTCCACAAAATGCTTCCTGACACGTTGTTGAAGGAGTATTCGAGGTGTATATTTTTTCTTGCCATAGATTATTGATTCATTAATGCCTGCAAATTAAATACTTTTTTCTTATATATAGCGGATATAGCCTGCTTTTTTAGTCATTCTTTGTCGTATTATACAAAAAGTAACAGGTCTGGCGTAAAAAAAAACGGGAAAAGTTTGGTGGAGTGAAAAGAATGGTGTACCTTTGCACCCGCAAAACGAAAGATGGCGGGATAGCTCAGCTGGTTAGAGCGCATGATTCATAATCATGAGG
>CAZTPB010000050.1:0-12597 GCA_964614555.1 uncultured Bacteroides sp. | reverse complement strand
CCGCTCATGCCCACGTAAGAGACGTTAATGACATCCTTTGTCGGATCTACTTCAATTTCAAAACGTCCCTCTTTATCAGACACGGTACCACGTCCGGTACCACGGACTACTACGTTGGCTCCATAGACAGGTTCACCAGTGTCAGCATTTACCAAGCGGCAACGCAACTTTACTTTTTTTGCATCGTTATCCGAAGATTCTACACTGGAAGTTTGGCTATTTGCCGAAAACTCTGTAATTTTGGCCTCTGAAACGCCGTTACTGTTATTCTCGGCTTCAGTGTGGGCAAACGCTACCAGTGAGATAGCGGCCAACGGGAGTACATTGAGGTACTTCAACCGTGCCCATGGATGTGACTTTTCTTTCATCATCATAGTTAAACGTTTTTTAAGTGAACTGTGATTAAGGCTGTTGGCAAGAGAGTAGAGCCTTGTGCCGACGGCCTTTTTAATGATTAGTAATTGATATTGTTTTGCATCGATGCCTTGTTTGATGACAGCTTCGTCAGCCTCGTATTCATGGATGTTCTGCAACTCCCTGCGGATGAGCCATACTATGGGATTGAACCATTGGACGAGTATGCACAGTTCCACCCATAGCAAGTCCCATGAATGGCCGTTGCTGATGTGAGCCTGTTCGTGGGCAAGTATCTGCCTGCCGCTTTCTGTATAATCCTTTTCGGCGATGATGACACAGTGCATCCAACTGAAAGGAGCGATGTCCGTTTGCTGGTGCAGCACGAGACGGATGCCGTTGTCCATCCTTACTGTCCGTCCGCTACGTAGCAGGCGTGTCAGCTGACAGATGGAGTAACAATTCCTGCCCAATCTGAAAAGAATTCCTCCCACGTAGAGCAGGAAAAATACCTCAATCCAGTGGATAGGATGGGCATAGTCTTCAATGGCCGCTCCGTCGGTGGTAGCATCAGAAACAATTTCCGTTTCTGCTGTGGCGAAGTCAATACTGATGGTTGCTTCTGCAGGAGTCTTTCCGGTCAGCCAACATTCCCATCGCTGGTAGAGACTGCTGAGCATGACCGGCTCTTCGGTGGTAATCCTACAAAGCGGGATGATGGCCGATGCCAGCAGGATGCCTATCAGTGTCAGACGGTTAAACCGATGAAACGTCTCGCGGCTGAGTAGCACCATATAGAATGGGTAGAACAATGCCAGGCAAAAGGCTGATTTGATGAGGTATAAGAAAAAGGTAATCATTTTAATTGTGATTCGTTTTTAAATTAAAGGAGTGTAGGAGGCAGGAGTGTAGACAATACTCAGGACTCAGGACTCAGAACTCATAAATCATAAATCATAAATCCTCCCCCTCCACCTGTCGTATCAGTTCCTTCAACTCGTCGAGTGAAATCTCTTCCTCTTTCACCAAGGAAGATACAAGTCCCATGTAGGAGTTGTTGAAATACTTATTGATGACTTCGCGTAGGGTGCTTTTATGAAATTCTCCCCGGCTTACAGTGGGGTAATATTGGTATGAAGTGCCGAACACCTTGTGTCCGATATACCCTTTTTCTTCCAACATACGCACGTAAGTGGACAGGGTGTTGAAATGAGGGCGTGGTTCATCATAAAGTTCTTGCAATTCTTTGACAAACATGGGGCCTTTTACCCAAAAGAATCCCATGATTTCTTCTTCCTTTGCTGTCAGTGGTTTCATAACTATAACTTTTAGTTGCTGCAAAGGAACGAAAAGTTTTAGTTATGAAACTAATCTTTTTAGTTAATAATTGCAAAGTGATGGAAAATAGGCTTTTTGATGCTGCTTTCGGAGTCAGTCTTGCCGTTTGTGTGCAAGTGCGGTGTAAGTGTCAAGCAGCTGGTGTGCTGCAGCAAACGAAGTGACGATTCCGCCCAACACTTCGCCCTCCTTCTGTTCGAGCATGGAGGCGATAGTGGGGTTGTTGTAGAAACTGTTGCGCAATTGCTCGTTGATGCTTTCGTACATCCAATATTTGGCCTGTTCGTTGCGTCGGTACTGGAAGTATCCGTTGGCTTTTACAAAATCGAAGTATTCATAGACCATGTCCCACACCTCTTTGATTCCCAATCCATAGAATCCCGAATAGGTGAGTACACGTGGCGACCACCCGCTCTCGGGAGCAGGGAACAGGTGCAGTGCATTGCGGAAGTGTGCGGCTGCCAGTTTGGCTTTTTCAAGGTTGCTGCCATCGGCCTTGTTGATGACAATGCCGTCTGCCATCTCCATGATGCCTCGTTTGATGCCTTGCAGTTCGTCACCCGTACCGGCCAACTGGATGAGCAGGAAGAAATCGACCATGGAGTGCACAGCCGTTTCGCTTTGTCCTACTCCCACGGTCTCTACAAATATCTTGTCGTATCCGGCAGCTTCGCACAGAATGATGGTTTCACGTGTCTTGCGTGCTACACCTCCCAATGAACCGGCCGATGGGCTGGGGCGTATGAATGAGTCGGGATGGACACTCAGTTTTTCCATGCGGGTCTTGTCGCCCAAGATACTTCCTTTGCTACGTTCGCTACTGGGGTCGATGGCCAATACAGCCAATTTCCCTCCGCGCTCCAATACATGAAGTCCGAAGGCATCTATGGAAGTGCTCTTGCCGGCACCGGGCACACCACTGATACCTATGCGCATGGAATTGCCGGCAAAGGGCAAGCATTTCTCTATGACCTCCTGGGCGATGGTCTGGTGTTCGGGCAGGGTGCTTTCCACCAGGGTGACAGCTTGGCTCAACAGGGTGGTATTTCCTTTCAGGATACCCTCCACGTATTCGCCCACGCTGGGCATTTGTCTTCTGGCCTTACGTTGGAATTTGCGGTAAGGATTGATGGTTGCCGGTTGTTCGATGCCTTTGTTCACCGTCAAGCCTTTGTATTCTTCACTGTTTTCGGGATGTTCCATAGGTCTTATGCGATTTGTTGGTGTGTCATTTTTTCACTTGGGTCGTGATGGTCACTTTAGGATGGTCGGGTGCATTGGTTATCAGTAGCACTCCGGCTTCTACAGCCTGACGCTGTTTCATATGGTTTTTCACAACGTTGATTCTCAACTTGCTGCTTTCTCCTGGCTTCAGTTCGTTCTTCTTCAGTTGCACGTTCAGTGTCAGGTCGTTCACCTGCATGGTCAGAATCTTCAATGGCGATTTGCCGGTGTTAGTCAGTGTCACCATGCGCGTCAGCTTCTTTTTCTCTCCGAATTTGCCGAAGTTCACCACGGTGTCCGACAGTTGGATGCCTGGTGCCAATATCCGTTGGGCGGCTGTCAGTTTGGAAAAGTCAGGCAACAGTGTGGCATATGTCGTCAGTCGGTTTTCCTCCGACACTTTGTCGCCCAAGAAGCGTGCCATATAGATGTCTGTCTGTGTTAGTCCCAGCTGTGTCAGCTTTTGTGTGTCTATTATAAAGCGCAGTTTGCCGGCCTGTTTGCGCCCCAATTTGGCAGGTATGGATTCCATACGGATGTGTCCGTGTTGGTGTATCAGTGTAGGTTCGTATTCGATGTCTCCTGTGTTTACAATAT
Source organism: uncultured Bacteroides sp. (assembly GCA_964614555.1). Taxonomy (GTDB): domain Bacteria; phylum Bacteroidota; class Bacteroidia; order Bacteroidales; family Bacteroidaceae; genus Phocaeicola_A. The sequence goes on along the minus strand of CAZTPB010000050.1, from coordinate 9,084 downwards.
TCACTTCGGTGGTCAGCAGGTCTCCCTTGTGTCCGTCGCCCAAATCTATGTGAGTCCTGTCAAGCCTCAGGTTACCTATGATATAGGGGTGGGTGTCGTCGTAGTTTTCCAGTTGGGTTGCCACAGTGCCGGTCAGGGTCAGATAGGTGGGGATCTCCTCTGCGTTAGAGTAGATGCCTATCGACTTGTGGAATCGTCCCAGCATGGCAGCATCAAAAGTGGCGGTCACTTCGCCGCTTGCGCCAGGGGCAATGGGAGTTTGTGTCCAGTCGGCTTCGGTACATCCGCAGTCTGTACTCACGTCGATGATTACCAACGGTTGGTCTCCTCGGTTGGTGACAGTGAATTTGGCACTCACCGGCTGCTTCCACAAGATTGTACCGAAATCTTGTTCTGTACGGTCGTAAGTCGCTACGGGTTGTGCAGCGGCACAGACGCCCCATACCAACAGCAGGGATATGATGATAGTGTGTTTCATTCTATATTGTTTTAGTTATTTCGTGCAAAGGTAGTATTTTCCCCCTTAATTTGCAAAAAAAAAAGACCAATAGTAGGGTGAGTGTTTGATTTTTCCCTACCTTTGTATCCGCTATTTCCATTATAATATAAAAAGAAACAGGCATTGAAAAAAACTCTAAGCACAAACGATTATGAAAAGAAACATTCTCACATGGGGACTGCTCATGTCTCTCATATCTCTGATAGGCAGGGCAGAGACTACAACTCCTGATGCCGCAGCATATTTCTCTCTCCGTCCTTTCGGTTGGGGAACGTGCAGTGATGTGTACGGCACCTCCTACACACTGGATGGCGGAAGTAGGGCGAAGAATCCCAAGGCTGTAGTCCTTTACAGTAGCGGGGCTGACGACCGTGACGCCATCTTGGATGCCATCACCAACAATGATATCGTCATCCTGGATGGCTCCAAGGGCGACTTCATGGTTTCCAAAAGTATGTCGCTCTATGGGTTGCAACATAAGACCATTGTGGGACGGAACGGTGCACGTCTCTGTACCGAATGGTACATTACCCCGGAACTGAAACAGGTGCTGGTGGATGCCAATCTGGGACAATACTCCAGCAACTCGGGAACGGGTGGTACGTTGAGTAACGGCAAGGAGGTGGATGAAGAACGGGAATGGAAGACCCGCCAGACCATTATAGACTACGGCGGTGATGACACGGAGGCTTATCGCAACTCCGGATTTTTCCAGATAAATACGAGCAATGAGAATATTATCTTCCGTAATATGGTGTTTGTGGGACCCGGTAGTGTGGACGTGGGGGGAGCCGATATCATCAGTAACAATGGAGCAACCCATGTATGGATAGACCATTGCGAATTTATCGATGGCATGGATGGCAATCTCGACAGTGGCAAGCGGGAAGGAAGCGAACAGTTTGTCACCTATTCGTGGAACGTCTTCCGCTATACAGAGCGTAGCTATTCACACCCTTATTCCAATGGAGTGGGGTGGAATAAAGGGTATCTGCAGTATCTCACGTACGCCTGCAATATTTGGGGAGAGGGATGCAGCAGACGTTTGCCGCAAGCTGATTGGGTCTATATCCATATGGTTAATAACTTCCACGACTGTGCCGGCAATAGTGTGGGCATTGCTGTGGGTGCCAATACCCATGCTTTGGTGGAAGGAAACTATGCCGCAGAGGGAGTGAACAGTCCCTTCAAACCGGGTGGAAATGACGACCTTTACTATTTGGCACGCAACAATCGGGGATTCGGAAATTACAACGACAAGGCCAATACGGACATCGCTTTGGAGGTGCCGTACGAATATCCGCTTATTCCCACAGATAGCGTACCTGCTGTGTTGCGCGGAACTCATGGCGCCGGAGCGACCATTGATGATATGATAGAAGATTTTCTGGACCTTCCCCTGACAGCTCCTGCCACCTACTACTCCCGCAGAATGACAGAGTCGCAGGGAAAAGCTTGGTCGGCCGACAAGAGTTGGGATTACGTGAGTGGCTTGGTCACCAAATCCCTGCTGAAATGTACCACCCAATATCCCGATGACGGGTGGAGCATGGCAGCCTATGAGTGGTGCAAGTATTATGCAGATGCCGCACTGAACGATGACGGTTCGTTTAGGAATTTCAAGAAAGGGAATATTGACAACATAGCCTCGGGAAAAGTCTTTTTTGAACTTTACCACCGCGAGTTGGCCAAGGGTACAGAGGAGGGACGGGCCAATGCCGCCAAATACAAGGTGGCGGTTGACTATCTGTACAACTATTTGAGGAATGACTATTCACGCATCCAGCTGGAAGAGGGTAAAGGGGGATTCTATCATAAGGACATCTATCCCAATCAGATGTGGCTCGACGGACTCTATATGGGAGCTGCCTTCTATGCGGAATATTTGGCGAACTTCGCGCCTGAGGATAATGAAGGATGGAGTGATGTGGCCAATCAGTTCATTACCATCCATCGCCATACCTATAACCCGGAGAAAAAACTGAACTATCATGGGTGGAGCGCTGACCCGGAAGATTCCAATTCATTCTGGGCAAACCGTGAGGGAGACTACTTGGGCTGCTCCAGTGAGTTCTGGGGACGCGGTATGGGATGGTATTTTGCGGCATTGGTGGATGTGCTGGAGGTAATGCCTGACACACATGCCGACTATGCGGCTGTGAAGAATATTCTGACACAGGTGGCCGAAGGGTTGAGCCAGTGGCAGGATAAGACGAGCGGTGTGTGGTACCAGTTGTTGCAGTACGACAATACATTTGTCGGTGAATGTGGCAATAGCAACTACCTTGAGGCTTCGGCATCCTGTATGTTTACCTATTCTTACCTGAAAGCATTGCGTTTGGGATTGCTCGACGAGAACTATCGCTCTGTGGCTGAGAAGGCATATAGGGGGGTACTGGCAACCTTTGTGACAGAGGACGAAGATAAAACCTTGAGCTTGAATTTCAGCTGTAAGTCAGCGGGCTTGGGACCGGCCAAGTCGCCCCAACGGGATGGCAGTGCCAGCTATTATCTGTGTGGCAGCGATGTCACCGTGGTGAGCAACGAAGGTAAGAGTATAGGCCCCTTCATTATGGCCAGTCTCGAGTGGGAACTGGAGTACGGGAGTGTGGGAGATACACCGGCGGAGCCAGAAGAACCTGAAAATCCTTCTGAGCCTTCCGAACCATCAGAACCGGAGACACCGGAACTCCCTGAGGATGTGGCGTACAAGGTCTTTACAGAAGACTGGATTCTGCTCACTACGGTGGAAAACTTGTCGGCCCTTGTTGCCGAAAACTGGGTACGTGGTGGCGAGACATCATCTTCCAAAGGGGGTACTATCGACCCCACAACAGGAGAGTCTGTGGAGAAATACAGTGGAGGTGGCATTATGCTGAAGCAGGGAAACAGTGCCAAGATGTTGGAAACCTATGTGTCAGGTGTATCTGAGTTGACCGCTTATGCTTGTACTGCGGGAAGTTCCGACCGTACTCTCATCGTTACAGCCACATCCACAGAAGGGGAAGTGGTGCAGACCAAAGGAGTCTCCTCCGGCTATGTTTCGACAGCCGTCACTCTTTCGCTTGATGCCAGCAAGAGCTATGGTGTCACCTATACGGGTGTGATGGCAGATAATGAGTCGGATGGGGCTGACATGGTGCTTCATGGCATCAGGTTCGTGGCCGGCAATGAAGTGCCTGATGGTATGAAATCTGTGTCAGCCGATACACTTGTGGACATATTTGATACCCGTGGATTACCCGTTAAGCGTCAGGTCACGGTTGGTGAAGCAGTCCGTTCCCTCCCGTCCGGCATCTACATTATAGATGGTTGCAAAGTTTGGGTGAAGTGACTCTCGTACACTTTGGACTAAAACAGAAAAGGAGGCCGCATGACCTCCTTTTTCCATACAATAAGTATTCCTCAATGATTAGAGCGGATTGCTGTCGTCACCGCTTGACGAACCGTCTCCACTTGTTGAATCGTTATCACCGCTATCTGTCCCAGAATCGCCTTCATTGCCTTCGGTTGCTGTGTCGGTGGCATATTCATTCTCTGTGCTGTACTTCACCTCGTCAAGTCGCTCCTTCAGCTCCTTACTGGCATAGAAAGTTACCCACACACGCTTCACACCGACTTCATCAGCCATTTCGCTGCTCGCACTTTTCACCGTTGGCATAAACGAACCGAAGTTTCCCAACTTCACGCCGTGTCCTTCCTCTATCCAGTCCATCATAGACTCCACGAGTGTGTCCAGAATCATCTTCACCTGTGCCGGACGGGCACCTGTGTCCTGCGCCACATACTTCGCAATCTTGTCGGGCATGATTACATCCCCACGTTGCGCCTTGGCTACATACACCGTTTTGGCATCCTCTGAAAAATTCAACACTCGCTTTTGGACAGTTACTGATACTCCCATAAATACTTCTTTTTTAGGTTAATACTTCTTTTGTTTGTCTGACAAATGCGCATTGTGTCTTCACAGTGCCGTGGCAGGTTTCCCTTGCCTTAGCGGTTGCAAAGATACAACATCAAAAAGGCGATGTCAATAGTTTGGCCCAATTATTTTTTTTAAAAATGAAAAATTTTTGGAAGGCTTTATATAATAAGGTGGGGTTTACGAAAACCGCCGCAATGGGGAGTGGTTGCGGCGGTTTTTGCTTTTTTGGTAGAATATCGCAAAGATAGGTTGGAACTTGTAAAATAACGCAGTCGGAATACCCTGTTTTATGTAAAATAACGCAGTCAGAGTAATGTTTTTCATGTAAAATATCGCAATTTACGAACATTTGGGGTATCTTTGCGGTCTGAAGATTCATTCAAAAATATCGTTTATGGCATCAAAAGAACCTGTCTTTATAGACAAGCGCACACTTGAGAGGGTCCTGACTGACCAGCAGGAAGAATTGGAGGAGAGGCGCAATGACAAACTCTGCTACCGTAGAGAAGTACAACTCATAGATCTGAAAAGCCCCCAGGCTCAGGTCGTCATCGGTGTACGAAGAAGCGGCAAATCCACACTCTGTTTTCAGGCACTTGAAAGTGCAGGGGGTAAATATGCCTATGCGGATTTCGATGATGAACGTCTGGAAGGGATTGAAGCCAGACAGTTGAATGATGTGCTGGAAGTGCTTTACAAGATTTATGGTGATTTTGACTATCTGTTCTTGGATGAAGTGCAGGATGTGGAAGGGTGGCACTTGTTTGTCAACCGTATGTTGAGGAAGAAAATGCGCGTCATCATCACCGGCTCCAATGCCAAACTGCTTAGTAGCGAATTGGCCACCCATCTTTCCGGGCGCGCCAAAGAGATACATCTCTATCCGTTTTCCTTTGCCGAATACTGCTTCATGAGAGAGGTGGAGACTGAAAAGAGGACGACCAAAGCCGAAGGATTGCGGCGTGCAGCATTCGACGCTTACCTGAAAGATGGAGGATTCCCTGAGCTTTTCGCCATCGGTGACAAGCGGACATATATCAAGGATTTGGTCAATAACATCCTTGTCAGAGACATCGAACAGCGTTATAAGATAGCCTATAAAGAGGCTTTTGAGTTGTTGGCCAATCACCTGTTGAATGTGTCTCCCACTACGGTTGTTACCACTGATCTGGCAAATAATTTCCACATCAAGTCAGAGCACACGGTCAAGAATTATGTGGCTTATCTCAGGCAGGCATTTGTGCTTGTTGGCATCAAGAAATATGCCCAGAAAAGCAAAGTGCGTGTCACTCAGGAGAAAGTCTATCCGATAGACGTGGCCATGATGAACCAGCGGGAGAATGCCTTTGCCGGTGACAATCTTGGGTGGCGGCTTGAGACGGTGGTTCTCATCCAACTGCTCCGTCAGTGTAAAAGCAACGGATGGGATGTCTATTACTTGAGCGATCGTTCAGGAGAGTGCGATTTCATCGTATGCGACGGTAACTCCGTTTTGCAAGCCATACAGGTGTCATACGACATCACGAATGAAAAAACACGCAAGCGTGAATTGAACGGCCTTCTCCTTGCCAATCGCCTGACGAAATGCGAAAACCTCCTTCTCTTGACCGACCACGAATACAGCGACATAGAGCAAGATGGACATCATATCGCCATCCGTCCGGTTTATGAGTGGTGTTTGGAGGATAGTTAATACAATCATACTCCGATTAAAGCCAAGGCTGTCATCTTATTGACTCTTCTTGGCTTTAGTTGTTTGCTTATTTCCTCTGTTTCACAGCACTATCATTCTTACATTGGATTTGGCGTTGCTAACGAAAGAGATTTAACCCAACTTAGCCTCTTATGGAGTGATTCTTTTTTTCAGTCATTTATAAGTTTCTATTCGCATTTCTGTGTATTACACTTTTTCGTTGTTTTTTTAAGATGATTTTTTTGATTTGCCGCCCCAGCGCATCCTAATAAAAGCATGACATAGAAAATCATCCTTCGGTTGCGCTCCCAAGGAACAATCTTATCCTGATTGTGTACGTCTGGAGGAATCGTTGGTGACGAGAGGCTAAATATCAGAGATTGTTTCATTACGTGTGAAAAATGTACTATATTTGTCCTCTGTTTATAATTGGAGCAAAAAAATGAAGATTCAGAAGAACATTGAATATAAGATTTGTAGTTTGTTGATGATGGCCTGCTGTCTGTTTGTAACAGGATGTCACGATAGGGAGGGGGCTTTGATGTCACGCGAAGAAATTCTGCAACTGAACCCTGAACTTCAAAAGGTTTTGGACTATTATCATGGAGATGAAGAAAAGTTACGTGCAGCAGAATTTCTTATAGACAACCTGCCTTATCATGAAGGAGTTGCTTATACGGATCTTGCACCTCAGAAATTGGCCTATGAATTGTTTGGCTCAGGGAAATACACCCAGTTCCAATCGCGAGATTCTGTAAAGCGGCGTTATGGCTATTGGGGTGTGAAGAATCCACATTTTCAGAGTGACATTTACATCAATCCCGATTATCTGATAGATAACATCAATTGGGCTTTCAAAGTGTGGAAGGAACAACCATGGGGAAAAAATATCGGTTTTGAACAGTTCTGTGAGTACATACTTCCCTATCGGGTAGGCAATGAGGAATTGATTCCTTGGAGAGAAAAAATCTACAACCAGTTCCAACCTTTTATTGATGCACTTCCCAATGATTCAAACAAACTGAAACCCACATACATCGTAACGGCTTTGTTGGATACACTGATAAAGGAACCTTTTTACTTTACGGGAGAAATATCATCTGAAATCAGAATAGGGCCAAGCATTGTAGATACACGGGGCGGTAGTTGTCTGGATTTGGCAGACATGATGGTATATATTTGCAGGGCATTGGGTGTTCCTTGCGGGATAGACCAAATGCCTATGCGTGGCGACAATAATGCCCCTCATTATATCAATTTCATTGAGGATATGGATGGCAGTTCATACTATTTCTCTATTCACTACCGGATGCCACGTATCTTTCACTGTGCATTGCTTCGGGATGTATTTGGAAAGATGTATAGGCATACATTCAGTGTTAATAAAGAGATGATAGCACAAATGGATTGCCCCAAGAACTCTTTGTTCCCTACTTTTCGACATCCGTGCTTTAAGGATGTGACAAGGCTCTATACAAGAAACGGATGCTGGGAACTGAAAGTTCCGAAAAACAGACTCTTGTGGACAGAAGACATGGAGCAAAAGGATTTATTCTATCTTTGTATGTCAAACCGTATGTCATGGATTCCAGTTGATTTTGCAAGATTCGATAGTGATACCCTTATGTTTGATGAATGCCTTGGAGGAATAGTCTATTGTATCGGAAAATACGATGCAGTCTGGGATGAACTTACCATGGTTAGTGATCCGTTCTTTGTAGAAAAGGATTCTTGCAGAATCAATTATTTCACTCCTTCTGAAGAGACCGAAGACGTGACACTGCTCAGTAAATTCGGAATGGTAGTAGAACCTTTCATTTGGCGGATGAAAGACGGCGTATTTGAAGGGAGTAACACTTCCGACTTCAAGAAGGTTGACACCCTGCATCAGATACCTGTAGCCCCTAAACGGCTATGTACACAAGTAAACGTCAACAACTCCAATAAGTACAGATACTTGCGATATAAGGGGACAGACGGAACTTATTGTAACGTATCTGAGGTCGTTTTCTATTCTGCTGACAATTTGGAGGTGCCATTGAAAGGAAAGATTATCGGACCGAAAGAAGGCAAGAAAGGACTGCGCTCTTACTTCAACGTATATGATGGCAAGACCGATACATCATACGACCATCCTAAGCCCAATGGCGGGTGGGCCGGTATAGTACTCGACCGTCCTGCCAAAATCGGCAAGATTGTATATACTCCACGTAATCGGGATAACTTCGTGCGGAAGGGAGATACATACGAATTGTTGTCTTTTGTTGAGGGGGATTGGGTGTCATTTGGCGTACAGGTAGCCTCCTCTGATTCATTGCTTTTCAAAAGTGTTCCCAAGTACTCTTTGCTGTTACTGAGAAACCATAGTAGAGGAGTGGCCGAACGTATTTTTGAATATAAGGATGGAAAGCAGATATTCAGATGAAATTGTTATGGATGCAGGTAGCGTGCCGCTTCATTACGGATGCTCTGTGTGTGCGTTGTCTCTTTCTTGATGTCCATATTGACAAGCTTTCTCGCATACCATACAGCAGAATCCGGTAGATGAAGGTCGTCTTTATAAATGGAAAACAAATAATAGACTGGTGTGATGTGACCGGGTAACATGTTGGAGGCTTTCTTGAAATTTGTCACGGCCTTTGCTGTATCTCCGATTGACAGGTGAGAAATTCCTAAGTCAAGATGCTTTTCACCAAGGGGTGTCAGCCGAATGGATTCTGTCAATACAGGAATACATTCTTCATACAATCCCTTTTCAAAAAGCATCTTCGCATACATTGACACCAATCGTTCGTCCTGACAGAAGTGTGGATATTGTGTCTGTAGGAAAAGCTCTGATTCTTCATCTTCGGCTGCATTATAGCGGTGAAGAGTCTGCTCTATCTCGTATTGTCTATGCTGTGCTTCAATTATTAATATCAAGAATAGGGTTGTGAATATAGCATAAACTACTTGTACAGGCCTTTG
>CAZTPB010000049.1:0-12916 GCA_964614555.1 uncultured Bacteroides sp. | reverse complement strand
ACCCCATCATGTACACCAAGAAAGAATGGGAGTCTTATCGGATTACCCCTTTCTACACCAATGTTTTGCGTGACGGAATCAATCTTGTATAAAAAGAACGTAAATCGCTGATTACCTGCAATTAATCCGAATATAAGTTAAAAATAAAAGTGGAGCACGAACGCGAGGGATGCTCCACTTTTATTTTTTTACTCCTCAAACAACCTGCCGCTACTCTCCGACATGGAGACTTTGTTCAGAGCACAAATTTCTTCGATGCGGCTCCGTTTCTTGCCAATCCATAGAAAGCGGATTCGCTTCTTTTTCAATATGCATTCTGATGGTTGTGTTTCTATTAATCAGATAGTAAGTATTCTCTCTTTTCCGAAGAACCATCGGGAAAGTCTGCATTTGTCCATACACCATGCGATGGCAAAACATCCCGATATGGTAATCGCGATGGTGAACAAAGCAAAGACTCCCCCTGATGAATCGAATGTAAAGAGAGGCTGATAAATGCGTGAAAGCATGGTGAACAGTGGAGAGAACAGCAGGAGTATCAAAGTGTTGCGTCCAATGACATGACTCGTCTTCCTCACCTTCTCAGGCAGTTTGGGATATATCCACAGGGACAAGCTGACTGCCAAATAAGTGATAATGATCCCCGAAAGTTTGAACCCTAACAAGTTGTCCTGTCTGCTGCATAGGAGGATAAAAGGTATGATGCTCCACAAGGATGGTTGGAAAAGTGTAAGAAAATCCACCTTGCTTTTTCGAACACCTACACCCATGAGGAAATACATGGCAAATCCAAAATTCATCAAGTTCAGACCTTCGGATAACATCCAATATACTATACCCAACACGATGAGAAGAGAGAGAGGGGATAACCTTTCTTTCGTCAAACTTACGGTGGTATAATGGACTATTCTGCAAATGAGCAGTGTGTGCAGATACCAATAAGGGCCGACAGGGTCAATGAATATCCTTGCTAATACTGTCATCAGACTCAGTGTCCCAACATCTTCGCGTACAGGCAGGAATGAGGCCGCCAGCATATACCCCGTTTCCATTACAGCATAAGGCACAAACAGCCACCATACGGAGCATAAGAATTGTTTCCAATTCTTTCCCATTGATGACAGATAGCCCGAAAGTATAAGGAATATAGGCATGTGGAATGTATATACCATCTTCTTTATGTAGGGATATGAATCGCCTATATACACCAGATGAAAGAGTATCATCAAGATGATGAATACACATTTCAAATAATCCAGTTGCGGTACATGCACTTTCATGCAGGCAGTCCCTGAATGTTTCACTTCGCCAAAATCCTTCTTCATTTGTGAAAAGATCTGGCCCGTTTGTTTTACAGCCATAATGCCATTTGTTCTTTTAGCAGCATCGGCTACCTCCCTATATTCAGCTTCGGCAATTCACATACGGGCACAAAAAAAACGCGAGCGGTCAACTTGCTCACGTTGTGGCCCTGAGAACTGCCAAGTAAGAAGACAAGTCACGCCCGCGCCGTATAGACGCAGACATTCACGACTTGTTCATATTCTCACTTTTTCTTATTGAAATTTCTCAGGTTTCAACGTGAATAGAACAAATAGCAAATGCTATGTTAATAATTAATTTTCCACAATGTTGGTGACAGCCCGGAGCCTCTGCACCGAATCTGCATCTGCAAAGGAAAGAAACTTTTCTGAGAAAAGCAAATATAAAAGAAGATTTCTGATTTTCTTTCCCCTAAAAACTTTGAAACACACCATCTGTGTTGTATCTTTGTACACTGTTAGCAACAAACCATTAAAAACTGAAACAAAATGAATGAAGTAATCGACTTGAATGAGATGCCGGCCACGTTCGGCATGTGCAATGTGAAGGAGTGCGCCCAGGCAGAGACTTGCCTGCGACAGATTGTCTATCCGGCAGTAGCCAAGAAAAAGGCTCCGTTCCTCCCTATGCTGAACCCCGAATGGCTTGCGGCACAAAAGGGTACGTGCAAATACTACCTGAAGAACGAGAAAGTGCGCCGTGCCTTTGGATTCATCACCACCCTCAAGGCCATCCCGAGCGGGAAGGTGGACAGTTTCCGGGCATCCGTCGTCTCGCGCATGGGGCGCAAGCGTTACTACCAGACGCGCAAGGGAGAGGTGATGCTTACCGAAGCCGAAGCACAGCTGATTGTCAAACAGGCCAACTACGTGGGAGTAAAGTTGGAGGAGTACTTCGACCGCTACAAGTATGTACTCCTTTGGGGATAACGCTGTAGTGATTTCCGGCCGTTCTTAAGACTGTTTCGTTTCCTCTTTAGCGGAATTTTCGTTTCTGCCCCGTTCCATTTCGTTTCCCTCCGTGGGAAACTGAATTTCCTCCCAAGAGAAACTCCCGTTTCCTACCGTGGAAACGGGAGTTTCCTTTGAGGGGAACTGTAGTTTCCACGGGCGGAAACGCGAGTTCCCGTTGGGGAAATTTTCAGGAAACTGCAATACTTTGTAAATCAGTGCTTAATAGAGTGCGTGTGTTTGCGGTTTCCGTTGACTGGTTCATATCATATGTTATTGCTGCACTTTGAATCGGTACTCTTTGCCGGCCTCGGTGGGAATGTCGTAAAGATGGGTGGCCTCCAACCCAAGCAGCATCAGTTTTGAGGGGTCTTTCACGATGGGAGCGGTCACTTCGTAGGTGGCGGTCAAGGCATTGGGGTTCTTGCCTTCGGCAACAGCGAGTGCGGTGCCATCGGCCATAGCAAGCGGAGCGACGGTGCGCAAACGCAGGTTTCCGCCAATGGTCGAACGGATGGTGAGGGTGTTCACACGTCCTTCTGTCCACGTCATCTCCACCACCTCGAAACCTCCACGGGTACGCAGACCAGTGACACGGCCACTCTCCCACGCATCGGGCAGGGCGGGCAGCAGATGAATGGCCCCCGTGTGGCTCTGCACCAGCATCTCGGCCACCCCGGCGGTACACCCGAAGTTACCGTCAATCTGGAAGGGCGGATGGGCATCGAACATGTTGGCATAGGTGCCGCCGTCGGGGTCCTTGATGCTCACCAACGGGTCTTTCAGCTTCAACTGATTCTGCATCAGTTTGTAGGCACGGTTTCCATCGAGCAGACGTGCCCACAGGCAGACCTTCCACCCCATGGCCCATCCACGGCTGGCATCGCCACGGCCCTCGAGCGACTTGCGTACAGCGGCCGCCAGCTCGGGATGCTCATAAGGAGAAACCATATTTCCAGGGAAAGCGGCCCACAGGTGGGACACATGGCGATGACTGGAAGTCTCGCGATCCCAATCCTCGAGCCACTCCTGCATTTGCCCATACTTTCCGACCATCATGGGGGGCAGTTGTGCCTTGATGTGCTCCCATTCCTTGGCTGCATCGGCATCAACTCCCAAAATGGAAGCAGCTTCGATGGTGTTCTTCAAGAGGTCGAATATCATCTGGTTGTCCATCGCCACACCGCTGAAAAGGGCGGGCTTCATCTCCTTGTTGAAGTATTCATCGAAGTACTTGCCCAGTCCCGGATGGTTCTCGGGCGAATTGCTGGGCGAGGCCACGAGATAACCCGTCTTGGGGTCGCGGCTGAGGAAGTCCTGATAGAAAAGGGTGGCCTCCTTCAGGATGGGATAGACACCGGCAAGGAACTCCTTGTCGCCGGTGTAGAGATAGCGTTCCCACAGGTGTTGGCAGAACCAGGCATTACAAGTGGGCCACACACTGCACGAGGCATAATCCACAGCCCCGGTGCTCCGCCAAAGGTCTGTATTGTGGTGCAGCGTCCATCCGTGGCAACCATACATCTCCGAAGCCGAACGACGACCGGTGACACTGACATCGCGCACCATCTGCAAGAAGGGTTCGTGACACTCGCTCAGGTTGGTCACCTCGGCAGGCCAGTAGTTCATCTCCACGTTGATGTTGGTGGTGTATTTGCTGTCCCACGCCGGATAGTAGCCGGCATTGGGGTTCCAGATGCCCTGCAAGTTTGCGGGTTGGGTGCCGGGTTGCGAACTGCTGATAAGCAGATAGCGTCCGAATTGGAAGTACATGGATGCCAACGAGGGGTCGTCAGTAGTGCTGAATTCCTTGATACGCACATCAGTGGGCTTGGCACGCTGGACGGGGTTCTCGCCAAGGTCCAGTGTCACACGGTCGAACTGCTTGCGATAGAGTGACGTATGGGCCGAACGCCAATCCTCATAACAGTCAGGCCATTCGTCCGTAACGCCAAAGTCTGTGAGGTAACGCATGGCCTTGTCCTGCTCTGTCCCTTCACCACCGATGCTGTCATAGCGTTCAAAATTGGTGGCTGAAGATATGGCCAGCAACACTTCGTCAGCCCCCGTCACAGAAATGCTTCCGCCATGCAACGTATCGCCATGTTGCTCGCCTCCGCGCGACAATACCTTTATATAAGAACAGCATTTCAACAGATTGGGGATATTCTCCTCCATAGGTTTGCCCGGCAGGGTCATCACACGCAATAGAGTGTCGGAAACTACTTCGGTCTGTGCCCATGTGCGATGTTTCTTTATAGGACTGCAGAAAGAGATGTTCATGCTCAGTGCCCCCTTCTCTGAAGCCTTCAGGCGGATGAAGGTCAACTGGTCGGCCAAGGAGGTGAAGACTTCACGTTCGTAGGTCACCCCACCGGCGGTATAGGTGGTGCGGGCTACAGCCTGCTGCAGGTCCAGTTCGCGACGATAGGCAGTGGTGTCGAGGTGCCCTTCAGGGAAGGTCAGCACCATGTTGCCCACCGACTCGTAAATCATGCCGTGGCCGGTGATGCTCTTATTGGCCGTGATGGTGCGCATGGCCAGGCGTTGGGCCTCCTCAAACTTCCCTTGGTTGATGAATTCGCGTATCTGCCCCAAGCTTTCCTTGGCCAAGGGGTTGATGTTGTTGTAGGGACTTCCGCTCCAAAAGGTGTCTTCATTCAACTGGATGGTGTCGCTCACCAATCCGCCATAGACCATGGCTCCCAATCGTCCGTTACCCAGAGGCAATGCCTCCACCCAATGTTCCGCCGGGCGGTCGTACCACAAGGTCAAATCCCTCTCACTCTCCTGCTTGCCACTACAGGCTGCACACACCACAGCCAACGGAAAAACAAGACTGTGGACCAAGCTTTGTTTCAAATGCTTCATGTTCTTTCTGTACATTATTTATATTTTGCTGCAAAAATAGCGAAAAACAGATAAAGAAAGGAAAACTTTATGCACTTTCGTCGTATGATAAAGAAAGTCACATACATAATCGGGCTGCTGTTGTTCCTGTGCGCTGCCTACAGGACACAAGCCTCCACCCCCTCCTACACCGTCGCCCACTTCACAGAAGAGGACGGTTTCTCACAAAGTCCGGTGATGGACATCATTCTTTCAAGAAATCTGTGGGCATGACTCCTTCGGAATAGAACCGGACAAGGAGTCGGATTAAGGGGCATCGTCAGTCCCTTTTCTTTTTCCATCCGGTTTTCCCCATCGGATTGGGATAGAGTTTGCCTGTCAGATCGTTCCGTCCGAGGCGGCGGAGAGCGTTGCAGATATTCTGCCGTTCTTCGGGCTTATACCAGAAGAAGTACATCCGTTGTGCGAGCTTCTCCTGTGGGGTATGTGCAGAGAATACCGGCTTGAGGGTGTAGGGGTGAAGCCCTGTGTACCAGGCTTCGGTGCTCACCGTCATAGGGGTAGGGGTAAAGTCTTGCACCTGCTCCAGGTGGAAGTCCATGCCTTTGGTGATGACGGCTAGTTCGGCCATATCCTCTTCGGTGCATCCCGGATGGCTGCTGATGAAGTAGGGGATGAGCTGCTGGTTGAGCCCTTCGCTCCGATTGATGCGGTCGAAGATATGCTTGAAGTCTATGAATTGCTTGAATGGCGGTTTCCGCATCAGGTCGAGCACTTGTGGCGATGTGTGTTCGGGTGCCACCTTCAACCGTCCGCTCACGTGGCGGACAATCAGTTCGTGGGTATATTCGCGGGCCGCACGGTTTACCGCTTCGTCTTGGCTCTGATGGAGCAGCAGGTCGTATCTCACCCCACTGCCGATGAAACTTTTCTTTATTTTGGGGTGTGCATCTACTGCACGGTAGATATCGATGAGCGGCCGATGGTCGGTGTTCAGGTTTGGACATACCTTCGGGTGGATGCACGAGGGGCGTTTGCACCGTCCGCACAGGTCTTTGTCTTTTCCCTGCATGGCATACATATTGGCCGAGGGACCTCCAAGATCGGAGAGATACCCCTTGAAGTCGGGCATCTGTGTGATGGCCTCCACTTCGCGCAGGATGCTCTCTTTGCTCCGGCTGACGATGAACTTGCCCTGATGGGCCGAGATGGTGCAGAAGGCACATCCGCCGAAGCATCCCCGGTGGAGGTTGACGGAAAACTTGATCATGTCGAATGCCGGGATGCGCTTGCCCTTGTACTTGGGGTGGGGCAGACGGGTGTAGGGAAGGTCGAACGAATGGTCGAGTTCGGCTTGTGTCAGGGGCGGGTAGGGCGGATTCACTACGGCATAGCGTCCGTCAACGCCCTGAATGATGCGCTGGGCATGCATCTTGTTGCTCTCTTCTTCGATGTGCCGGAAGTTTTCAGCCTGTTTGCGCTTGTCAGTCAGGCAGGCCTCGTGGGGGTGTAGCACAAGGTCTTCTCCGGTGATGCCGCCGGGGATTTCATCCACCTTATTATATAGCATCACCGTTTGCGGCATTTCGCCCGTGATGTGGCGGAGCGTCTGTCGGTCGAGCCTTTCCACACCCGCTTTGCGCAGGCGGTGACAAAGGTCGGTGAGCGGTTTTTCTCCCATGCCGTAGAGGATGAGGTCGGCACCACTGTCGCAGAGGATGCACTTGCAGAGTTTTTCCTGCCAATAGTCGTAGTGGGTGAGCCGGCGGAGGGAAGCCTCGATGCCTCCGAGGATGACGGGAGTGTCGGGGAACAGTTGGTGCAGGATGCGGGTATAGACAATGGAGGGATATTCGGGACGCATATCGTGCCGGCCGTCGGGGGTGTAGGCATCTTCGCTACGCAGACGGCGGTTGGCCGTATATCTGTTGACCATCGAATCCATGCAACCGGCAGATACGGCAAAGAAGAGGCGCGGCCGGCCCATTTTCTTGAAGTCGCGCAGGTCGTCGCGCCAATTGGGTTGCGGCACGATGGCTACGCGTAATCCTTCTGCTTCGAGCAAGCGGCCAACGACCGCTCCTCCGAACGACGGATGATCTACATAGGCATCGCCGCTGAATAACACCACATCCACTTCGTCCCATCCGCGCAGCCTCATCTCCTTTTGTGTGGTGGGCAGCCAGTCGGTCAGTTGCAGTTCCTTCATCATGCTTCTTCGTCGGTGGCCTCCTCTTCGTGCTGTTTTTGTCTGATGTAGAGCAGGATGAGCTGGTGCAGGCCGAATGCCTTCATGTCGTTGTGATAGACGACGTCGATGCAGAGGTCGAGCAGGTCTTTGCAGTCGGCCTCTTGCGAGGCGATGAGCGAGCGGATGTTGAGGCGCAGTTTCTCCAACACGCTTTCATCTACAATGCCGTTGCTGTCGATGAGGTGTTGGAAGAGCGAATATTTCTCGATGGTGCAGAGGTTTTCGTCTGTCACATTGATGCTTCGTGTTCCCGATGGGTTTGCCTGAATGTTGTATGTCATGTCAATTCCTGATTAATCGGCCGTAGCCTATATGTGCGACAAAAGTAGCAATAAAAAATCATACTTCGCCATCTTTTATAGGATTTTTATCCGATACTTCCATTCATTTGACTCTTCTGATGGCTTACTCCCCCTTCAGGAAGCGCAGTATCATGGCCATGACCTGTGCACGCATCTGCTCTTCGCGTATGCTCTCGAAGGGAAATCCCATGATGAAGGTGCGGTAGTCGGTGCCCGGATAGGCAATGGCGGCACATTGGTTGCCTTCCCCGTAGGTGAAGGCGGCAAAGGCTTTTCCGGCAGGTACCAAAACTTCAGGAGCGGGTACGGCCAGACGCTCTTCGTTCAGTGTGCGGGGGATGGTGAAGTGGAGTGTCCCGTTGCTGATGGCGGTGGTGAAGAGTGTGCCGTTTGTGCCGGCTGTATGGAGAGGGGCGAGCGAGCCTCCCGTATGGTATTTCAATGTCTGGCTGATGAACGATGTGCCCTCCGGTGTATGTGCCACAGGGTCGCAACCGATGTAGGAGCCGCTGGCCAGCAGGCGTCCGCCTTTTTGCAGGTAGGTGGCCAGTGCTTGTTGCATGGCCGGATTGAGTGCCTGATACGTCTCACCGTTCATGGCTGAGTGTCCTCCGCTCTTTTCCTGGCCGAGGATGAGGTCAACGATGGGGTAGTGAGCGAGGTTGGCCTGTCCGTCTTCCACCGCTTCGTCGCTGCAGGACACGAAGGAGTAAGTCCCTGATGCCTGGATGGCTTTGCCGTGTACGAAGGGGTAGTCGAAGGTGTTGCCGGCCAGCTTCATGCCTTCCAGTTCGTTGCCGCTGAAGCCCAGTCCTTCAGCAGTCTCGCTCCCGATGTGGCGGCGGTCGAAACTCTGTTGTGCGCCACAGAAGGAGGTGCTATATATATAAGGTATGCCGGCATCGTGGTTGAGGAGGAAGCCTTGTTCGCTGTTCGTCTCGATGGTGGCTGGTCCGCTCAGGCGGTCGAAGGCATTGACGATGAGCATGGTCTCGTTGCTTGTCGGTGACTGGTAGGCTGCCAATGTTTCGCTTGGGAAACTTTCGCCTCCTTCGTTGACGGCTGTCACCTTGAAGCTATAGACGATGCCCGGTTCCAATGTGGCTGTGTAGGTGGGGCGGCTCACGTAGGTACCGTTGTCGAATCCGCCTTGTCCGATGCGGGTATAAACGAGATAGCCGGTGGGGCGTGCTGTAGGCTCCAGAGGATCGGTAACGGGAGTCCATGAGAGTTGTGCCGTGGCATTTCCTTTCTGCTTCTTGGACTTCTTTGCCTGTTCCGGCTGTTGGGTGAAGTGTATGGCGAAATGGTTGACTGGCAGAGGCTGCACGGTGTATTCCCTTCCGTGTTGGGTAGCTACAAACTTCAGGATGGACTTATAGACTGAGCGTCCGAGGGCGAACTTGAAGTCCGGCTCGTGTCCCAGTTTCATGTCGGCAAAGTTCTGGTGTGAGAGAGTTTCCAGTATCATGGAAGGGAGGGCGGGCAGGCGTGATTCGCTGTAATTGCGGTTCCACATTCCGCGCCGCATCCATGGCCTTCCCGTGTAGCCGGGCAGGTCGCGGCTGAGTCCGGTGAGAATCAGGTCGCAGAGGTCGCGGCTGGTGTGTCTGGTCAGTCCGCCGGCCAATTTGCCGTTGTTGAAGTCGGTCGTGTAGATGCCCAGCGAACCGATGAGTTCGTCATCTTTGCTGAATCCGGCATCGCTGTGCACTCCGAGAGTCATCTCTATGGGCACTTTCAGTCCCTTTTGCTTCGGGTTGTAGGGCGAACCACCGCTGAGGTGGTTGGTCATGTGCGAACGGGTGTTGATGTCGTCGGCATAGTCGTTTTCGCCTTTGCGCCCGGCGTAGATGTCGTAAGGCATTCCGGCCCATTGTGCCCAATAGCGTGCTCCTTCGAGGTAGCGGGGAAGGCCGCTTGTCTTTCCGGCCCGCTCGATGTTTCCCATGCCACCGCCGAAGCGTACGGCATCGGCACTTACGATGCCTTGCATTCCGCTCTCGTTGCTCAGAGCCACGAAGCCGTAGTCATTTTGTCCCTTGTCGAACTCGAAGGTGCCGAGATAGACCCAAGTGCCTCCGCCCATCTGCTGGTTGACGGAGAATTCGGTGGCTCCACCTTTGTGGAATACGGTGTAGCGGGCATCGTTGACAGCTCCCGGCAGGGTCTGGTAGCTGACATAGACGGCATAACTCCCGGTCTCAGGTATGTACGGAATCCAGGTGGCCAGTGTGCGTGTCTTCTTTTTCTTTCCGGCAGTAGGTGCAAAGCGTGCTGTGCCGGTGACGAAGGGGGCTTCACCGTCGGAATAGCTGGTGCGCCGGTGGGCAAATCCGGGAAGCGGGCTTTGTTTCCATGGGCTGCGCCGGCTCTTCTCCTCATAGTAGATGCTCCCCTCGCTGTTTTGGTCATTATCTACAATCACTTCGAAGCGTTGCGGGTCGCGTTCGCGTGGTGTGAAGACATTGGCACCGCTCTTCTCCAGCATGGGGATGATGTAGGGTACGACGAACGATTGGGTGAAAAGGTCTTCCGTCGTGCACCACAGTCGCGGGCGTTGCCATGTCCATTCGTCGCGTTGGTTCTTGTAGTAGTTTCCGTGGCTCTGCCATACAGCCAGATGGTCGCCTTCCAGTCCGCGGCTGATGGTATAGGGGCGCGATGTGCGTCTGACCCAAGGGTGTTCGCGGTCGTGGCGGATGTTTCCCCACAGACGGGATTTCTCGCGTTCGGCTTTGGGAAGCAGGGCATTGGGTATCAGTCGGCTGATGCTTTTTCCGTCGGCGTATAGTGTGATGTCGTAGTAGTTCACCGGTCCGGGCAGGCATTGTCTGATACTCCGGTAGATGGCCTCCACGCGTTCGGTGGTGAAGGGCTGATAGCCGAAAGTGGGCGAAGCATAGATGTCGAGCCGTTGCCGGTTGTGGTCGAGCTGGATGGAGTCTAAGGCTGGTGTGCCGATGCGTGCTTGCACGGTGGTGTAGTTCTTGAAAAAGTCGGCAAGCCTTTCTTTGACTGTCCGGTCGGTGGCACTTTCCTGTCCGTAAGCCGCTTGCGGGATGAATATGCTGCCCCAGACAAGAAGTAGGGCCGAGGCAAGGAGGTGGTATCGTGGATTCATTCTCTTTTTGGTTTTGTAGTCATGTGTAGGCGCAAAGGTACGAAAAGCAAATCCGCCGTGCAACCTTTCATCACAAGAAATGATGGGAGAAGTCCAAAAAAAGACTGAAAATTTGCAAATGGAAGAAAAACTTCATATATTTGCAGGCACTTAAGCCGGATGACAGGCTTTGCATGAAAGAGGAATGAATGTATAACTTAAAAAAATGATAACTAATGATGAAGAAGGTCTTATTCAAAACAATGATGGGTGCCGGATTGGCCGGTGCATTGTTGGCCGGTTGTGCCGATGACATCAAGGATGCCTATGATCCCGATTATGTACTGGAACTCTACAAAGCCAACTGGGAAGCCCAGTTTGGTGAGATTGACTCCGAACAGACTTGGAACACAGCCAAGCAAGTGACAGCGTATGTGGAAGTCGGATATTCAGGCGACTATACATTGAAGATTTATACTGCCAATCCGAAAAGTGCGAATGCAGAGGCCTATTTGATGGCGCAATATCCCGTGAAAGGAGGCGAACTGTCAATGTTGGAATTTGATATGCCTTCGGCCTTGCACTACGTTTATGCGGCTTTAGTGGATGCAAACGGAGGAGCTATTGTCAAGTCGGCTCAGGTGAAGGATGGTGAAGTGGAATTGTTCTTTGGTGTGCCGACACGTGCCATTAATGTCAGTACGACAGGAGACGTAAAAGTGAGTGAAGGGGATTACATGGTGTATAATCAGGCAGATTGCCAGATTTTCCTTGAAACAGTACCTGAGGATCCTTACTATACAACGACTCCTAACCGTTCGAACAAGGATTATGTTTATCCGAACTTCCAATATAAATCGACAGGCAAATTTGTCATCTATCCGATGTACCGTGTGACCGACAATTATAGCATGGAGTTGGGGGTTTATTATTACGATGCATCCGGACAGATGCAAGAGCAATTGCTCTTCTCGATAGCTGGTGCCATTGAGCAGAAGAACAAGCATATTGGATATGTGTGGAATCAGGAGACAATGCAGAATGATGAAATAGTCTCCTACTCATGGAGTGCAGCGGACTATAACACTAATTATGCTTTGCAATATTCCACAGATGGAGAATTGCGTAGCAAAGGTGTGGTTGTGGATATTCCCGTAGGTACGGCTTTCGGATTCTATCTGACAACCGGCTATAGTGATGCTCCGAAGGTGTATTCTGAAAAATCACTGAACGGTGAAAACGGATGCTTCGGTGCCTCTTTCTATAATGATGGGAATATGTATTTGGCGTTTGAAGACTATGTCTCACAAGCAGAAGAACAGCGCGACTTCAACGACTTGGTATGTCTGATTCAGGGAATAACCGACGATGACACTCCGGAGGAAGAGACTCCTGTGACTCCTGAAATTATAGACAAAGACCCTATTGCAGATACTCCCCAATCATGGATTGTGGCTTGTGAAGACCTTGGCTCGACCGATGATTTTGACTTCAACGACATTGTTTTCAGTGTGAGCTATGTGAACGGTGCAACGACGGCTGAGGTCACTCCTTTGGCTGCAGGCGGTACATTGGCTGCCAATATCATCCTCAACGGAACTAACTTGGGAGAAATCCATGCCTGGTTGGGCGGAAAGGCAGGAAGCATGATCAACACTGGTGCAGGGGCAACTGGTGCAGGTGCTTCGAAGACGGTGACTGTAGATGCCGGCTTTGCAATGTCAGACAATATGGGTGGCTTCTCCATTCAGGTCATCAAGGAAGATGGCACTACTACGGTGGATGTGACCGCTCCCGGACAAGGCACAGCACCACAGATGATTTGTGTACCCGGCGGATGGGCTTGGCCTACAGAACGTAGCAACATTTCTGTGGCTTATCCTCAGTTTGGTGCTTGGGGCAGCAACTACAACTCTGCGGTAGAGTGGTACAATGCTCCGGCCGAAGGATATGTCTGCAAGTAAGACGATTCATGAGCAATTATAAAAAAAGTGGGAGAGGATGTGTTTGCGGCACATCCTCTCCCACTTTTTTTATCGTTTGCTTTATCTTTTTGTTTAGAAGCGGAAGTCGAGCGACACACCCACTACGTCGTTCTTGCGGGTGTAGTTGTCAACCATGCCTTCACCGCTCACCA
>CAZTPB010000048.1:0-13103 GCA_964614555.1 uncultured Bacteroides sp. | reverse complement strand
TTTGCATATTTGAACGACTTTTTTATTATAAAACAATAGCAATGAAATTCATAGGAATCATACCGGCAAGATACGCTTCGACGCGCTTCCCCGGAAAACCGTTGGCCATGTTGGGTGGAAAAACGATGATACAACGCGTATATGAACAGGTAGCAGGACTGCTCGACAAGGCAGTGGTGGCCACCGATGACGAACGGATAGCACAGACAGTGCGGGCATTCGGCGGAGAGGTAGTAATGACCTCGCCCGACCACAGAAGCGGCACCGACCGTTGCTACGAAGCATACACTTTGACCAGCAACAGAGAAAAAGAGGAAAAATACGATGTAGTGATAAACATCCAAGGCGACGAGCCTTTTATCCAACCCGAACAGATAGCAGCCGTGCGTTCGTGTTTCGACGAAGCAGAAACGCAGATTGCCACTCTCGTGAAGCCTTTCGCACCCGCTGACGGTTGGAAAGCGTTGCGAAACCCGAACTCACCCAAAGTAGTGGTGGACGGGAAGATGAATGCACTCTACTTCAGCCGATCGGTCATCCCTTATTTGCGCGGAGTGGAGGAGAGCGACGAATGGCTTTCACGCCACACCTATTATAAACACATAGGTCTCTATGCTTACCGCGCGGAGGTGCTCGGAAAAATCACCCGTCTGCCCCAATCACCCTTGGAGCTGGCCGAAAGTCTTGAACAGCTCCGTTGGCTCGAAAACGGCTACCGCATCCGAGTGGCCGTCACACAACAAGAGACCATCGGTATAGACACACCTGAAGATTTGAAACGGGCTGAAGAATTTCTGAAATCATTGAACACCAGCAAACCATGACGCCAAACCGCAAACAACGACCGGCATTTGCCTCCATCGAAAGAATTGACATACTGACTCCCGAACGCACATTGCTCGCCAACGGAATACCTCTGAATATTCTGCGGGCGGGCTCTGAAGATGTCGTCCGAATGGATATCCTCATTGGCTCTGGCATCTGGCATCAAGAGAAGCCATTGCAGGCTCTCTTCACCAACAGAATGCTATGCGAAGGAACCCTCCAAAAGAATTCGGCACAAATCTCCGAACTGTTTGATTTCTACGGAGCATGGATGGAGCAAACCTCTTCCATGAACTATAATTTCCTGACACTCTATTCTCTCGGCAAACACTTTGAGCACACCGTAGCCTTGTTGGGAGAAATCCTCATTTCGCCCTCATTCCCTGAACATGAACTGCAAATTGTATTGAACAACAACCGCCAACAATACCTCGTCAACTCGGCCAAAGTCAACATAATGGCACGCAAAGAGTTCAATCATACCTACTTCGGCAACGGACACCCTTGCGGAAGACACGCCCAACTGGAAGACTACGACCGGCTGATGCGTGAAGACTTGTGCCACTTTTACCGGAGACATTACCATGCCGGAAACTGCTCCATTTACCTTTCCGGCAACATCACTCCATCCGTGATAAAAGCCGTGGAAAGAGAATTGGGCTATGCACCATGGGGAGAAATCAAGCAACGCCAACCACTGCCCCCTTATGAGATTCCCACTTTTGAAAGCAGACAAATCCATATCCCGCACAAAGAGGCTATACAATCTGCCATCCGTTTGGGATTCCCCATGATGGAGCGTACACACCCCGATTATCAAGAAGCGCGGATACTCACCACCGTACTCGGAGGATATTTCGGAAGCCGCCTGATGAACAACATCCGCAAAGAAAAAGGATATACATACAACGTCGTGGCCAATCTCGCATCATACCCTTACACCGGATTATTGACCATCAGCACGGAAGCGGACAACGAATATGCCGCCAACTGCATAAAGGAAATACACCACGAAATGCGCCGCTTGCAAGAAGAACTGATACCCGAGCAAGAACTCTCCATGGTACGCAATTATATGATAGGAGATATGTGCCGCAGCCACGAAGGCCCCTTCTCACTCTCAGACACTTGGATATTCATAGAAACAGCAGGAGTGAAAAACACTTTTATTCAAGACATGGCACGCTGCATCCGAGAAACCACCCCTGAACGGTTGCGTACATTGGCTGACAAATACTTCCGCCCAAATGAAGCTCTGGAAATTATCGTAGGAGGGAAAGAAAACGTGTAAAAAACAAAAGAAAACTTAACGGGTGCCGATACTACAACTGAGATGTATTACCTTTGCTTGGTCATAAAAAGTACCTGCAAGAAATAAAACAATCTACAACAAAGAAACATGAAGACAAACAAAAAACTCATATACATATTATTTATCGTACTGGCCTACGGACAATCATGGGCGCAGAAAATAGGAACCTATACATTTAAAAACGGAGACATATATACCGGTGAACTGAAAGGACGAAAACCCCATGGAAAAGGAAAGACCACCTGTACTAACGGTGATATTTACGAAGGTGAATACGTGAAAGGCAAACGCGAAGGATACGGTATATATACTTTCCCTGACGGTATGCGCTATGAAGGCCAATGGTTTCAAGACCAGCAACACGGAAAAGGAACCCTCTATATCCCTAACGGGAACCGATATGAAGGAATGTGGTACACTGACTACCAACAGGGATTCGGAATTATGTACTACTTCAACGGAGACAAATACGTAGGCAATTGGGTAGCCGACAAGCGAGAAGGTGAAGGCACCTACACATGGGCTAACGGAGAACAATATGCCGGCGAATGGGCCAACGACTTAAAGGAAGGAAAAGGAGTCTTCGACTGGGCTAACGGAGAACGCTACGAAGGCGAATGGAAACAGGGGCTCAGAAACGGGAAAGGGACCTATGATTATCCCAATGGAGACAAATACATCGGCACATGGCTAAACGATCGCCAACACGGACGCGGCATCTACATCCGCCACAACGGTGACCGGTATGAAGGTGACTACCGCGATGGAGAACGCACAGGTGAAGGAGTGGCCAACTATGCTAACGGAGACCGATATGTAGGCCATTTCCAAAACGGCGAACACGATGGCAAAGGCATCTATACATGGGCAAGCGGAGCTGTATATGAAGGCGAATGGAAAAACGACAACCGAAACGGACACGGCACATACACATGGGCCAATGGAGATGTCTATGTAGGCGAATGGAAAGACAATGTAGAAAATGGTCAAGGCATCCTCCGCCAAAAAAATGGCATCAAATACAAAGGCGGATTCGTGAATGGACGGAAAGACGGGAAAGGTGTCCAACAGGAAGCCAACGGTAACATTTTTGAAGGTTTTTTCAAACAAGGCGAAAAACATGGCCCATTCATAGAAAAAGACCCTAATGGAAAAGAAATCCGCAAAGGAAAATATACTTTTGGCATATTGGACAAATGATAGAATTGGAGAAACTCTGTGGCGAAGTACGCCAATTGGCCATCGAAACAGGCCATTTTCTGAAAGAAGAAAGAAAACACTTCCACCGCGAACTTGTAGAGGAAAAGAACTCGCATGACTATGTATCCTATGTTGACAAAGAGTCAGAACGACGCATAGTCCAACGTCTGTCCGCTCTACTTCCCCAAGCTGGTTTCATAGCCGAAGAGGGTAGTGGAGGAATGACTGACGAACCTTATTGCTGGTTGGTCGATCCACTTGATGGCACTACCAATTTCATCCATGACAATGCACCTTATTGCGTCAGCATTGCCCTTAGGAATCAGGAAGAAATCTTATTGGGAGTGGTATATGAAGTTTGTCGCGACGAATGTTTCTGGGCATGGAAAGGAAGTCCTGCTTATCTCAACGGTAGAGAAATACGAACAAGTCCTGTCTGCGACCTCGACCAATCTTTCATCGAGTTAGGTTTTCCTTACGATGCCGAACGTTTCCGTCCCTTCATTATCCGCATGATAGAGCGTCTTTACGGACAAGTAGGAGGACTACGTCTGATGGGGTCGGCTGCTGCTGAGTTGTGTTACATTGCAGCCGGTCGTTTCGAAGCCCGGCTGGAAGGTTTGCTCGGGCCATGGGACATTGCAGCCGGAGCCATCATTTTGCAACAAGCAGGAGGAAAAATCACTGATTTCAACGGTGGAAATACTTTTTATTCCGGACATCAAGTGATAGCTTCTAACGGAAATATTCACGGAGATATATTAAAAATCATTCAAGATTTGCAAAATTATTGGGCCAAATAGTTGAAATTTCCTTTTTTATTTCTACTTTTGTGGAAAATAAAATAGTTTATTAACTTTTAATACATCAAATTACATGATACTTGACACTATTGACAATCTGGAGAAGTATGCTTCTTTGAACCCCTTGTTCGCTCAGGCAGTTGAATACCTGAAAAATACAGACTTGAATGCATTGGAAGTAGGCAAGGTAAAATTGCAGGGCGATGACCTCGTAGTAAATGTAGCACAGACCTCTCCCAAAGCCAAAGAAGCGGCCAAATTGGAGACGCACAACAAGTTTATCGACATACAGATTCCCCTTTCAGGAAACGAAGTGATGGGATACACCGCGGGAAGTGACCTGCCCGAAGCAGAGTACAATGCAGAGAAGGATATCACATTTTTCGAAGGATTGGCCGAAAGCTATTTTACGGTGAAACCAGGTATGTTCACCATCTTTTTCCCACAAGACGGGCACGCACCAGGAATTACAGAAACCGGTGTAAAGAAAATCATCGTTAAAGTATTGGCTTAACCTAAAATTAATTCACCATCTGATAACTATGGACACTCAGCTAGCACTTATCAAGAACGACCCTTGGCTCGAGCCATTTGAAGAAGCCATCAACGGTCGCCATCAGTTTGTAAAACGCAAGCTCAAAGAACTGACGAATAATGGAAAAATATTATTGTCAGACGTTGCAAACAGACATCTGTACTTTGGCCTTCACGCTACCAAAGACGGATGGGTGTTCAGAGAATGGGCGCCCAATGCCACAGAAATTTACCTGATTGGAGATTTCAACAATTGGCAAGAAGACCCCAAATACAAATTGCGTCGCAAAAACACTGTGAATTGGGAAATCAACCTCCCTGCAAATGCCATCAAACACGGTGACTTGTACAAATTGAAAATACATTGGGAAGGCGGAGAAGGTGAACGCATTCCCTCTTGTGCTCGCAGAGTGGTACAGGACGAACACACAAAACTCTTCAGCGCACAAGTGTGGGCACCCGAAAATCCATATAAATTCAAGAACAAGAGTTTCCGTCCCAACACTAACCCTCTGCTCATTTACGAATGCCACATCGGTATGGCTGCTCAAGAGGAAAAGGTGGGAAGCTACAACGAATTCCGCGAACAAGTCCTCCCACGTATTGCTGCTGATGGGTATAATTGCATACAGATAATGGCCATTCAGGAGCACCCTTATTATGGTAGCTTCGGATACCATGTCAGCAGTTTCTTTGCCGCATCATCACGATTCGGTACACCTGACGAATTAAAGCAACTCATAGACGAGGCTCATGGGATGGGCATAGCCGTCATCATGGACATTGTACACTCTCATGCCGTGAAAAATGAAGTGGAAGGTCTTGGTAATTTTGCTGGCGATCCAAATCAATATTTCTATCCTGGTGACCGTCATGAACACCCGGCTTGGGATTCGCTCTGCTTCGATTATGGTAAGAACGAAGTCATCCATTTTTTACTTTCCAATTGTAAATATTGGATGGAGGAATTCAAGTTCGATGGTTTCCGTTTTGACGGAGTCACTTCGATGCTCTACTATAGCCACGGATTGGGCGAAGCCTTCTGCAATTATGGCGATTACTACAATGGTGGACAAGATGACAATGCCATCTGCTACCTGACATTAGCCAACCTGCTCATCCATGAGGTTAATCCACGTGCCATCACTATTGCCGAAGAAGTATCAGGTATGCCAGGTTTGGCAGCTCCCTTTATTGCTGGAGGTTACGGATTCGATTACCGCATGGCCATGAATATTCCCGATTATTGGATAAAGACCATTAAGGAGAAAAAGGATGAAGATTGGAAACCCAGCAGTCTCTTTTGGGAAGTGACCAACCGACGCAAAGACGAAAAGACCATCTCCTACGCCGAAAGCCACGACCAAGCATTAGTGGGTGATAAAACTATCATTTTCCGCCTTATCGATGCAGACATGTATTGGCATTTCAAGAAAGGAGACGAAAACTATACTGCCACTCGTGGTATTGCCTTGCATAAGATGATTCGTCTGTTGACGGCCAGCACCATCAATGGTGGATACCTCAACTTTATGGGTAACGAATTCGGACACCCCGAATGGATAGACTTCCCACGCGAAGGCAATGGATGGTCACACAAATATGCACGCCGCCAATGGAATTTGGTGGATAATAAAGAACTTTGTTACCACTATTTGGGGGATTTTGACCAAGCTATGATTCATTTATTACGTGGCGAACGAAACATCCAGAAAAGTGATGTGGTAGAGATTTGGCATAATGATGGTGACCAAGTTTTAGCCTATAAACGTAATGATTTGTTATTCATCTTCAACTTCAATCCTACCCAGTCGTTTACCGACTATGGATTCTTGGTGACACCTGGCACCTACGAAGTGGTGCTGAATACCGATTCACCTGCATTTGGAGGATTTGGATTGACAGACGACACCATCCGCCATTTCACCATGCACGACCCGCTCTACAAAAAGACACGAAAAGAGTGGCTGAAGCTCTATGTTCCTGCCCGTTCGGCCGTTGTGCTCCGTAGAAGCAAGAAGTCAAGAAGTAAATGATGGAACATACAGCCGATACACCTGGAAAATAGATGGAAAAAATTTCCGCTCATACACGGCAAAATGCCTATTGGTGCGCTTTTATCTGCACCTTACTTTTTGCATTGTTCAGCATCAGTTACCTGATGTTGCAAGGAGAAGCAATCCGTAGTGTACACCACACTTTGGCTGAAGGGAAAACCATCTATTCTCCAGTGTATGGAGCTTGCATCATTACAGTTATCCTCTGTTTGTTACAATGGGGATTGAACAAGATAACCCGTTTTCGGCATTCCTGGATAGCCGTATCCTATTTTCCGGCTTTCTTGTTACTGACAGTACTTTCTTGCATTTATCCGAGTACAACCGGAAACGGCCAAAGTTTTGTCCTTTGTTTCTATAATGGTTTAGGTTGGTGGTGTTTTGCCGGATTGATGTTATACATCCTGCTCAACATCGTTTATCGGAAATACATTTTCTCTCGCATCACCAAGTCAGGCTTCCAACAATTGCTCATCCCCAACCTGTTGGTGATGATAACCTACACCTATACCACAGGCTATATAGGAAACAACAACGAATTGCTATACAATGAACTTTCCATCGCCCAATGCATCCAAACCAATCAATACGACCGCGCTCTGAGCATTGGAAAAAAATCATTGCACAATAGCCATACTCTCACGGCTCTTCGTGCATTTGCCCTATCGCAAACGGACTCTTTGGGACAATCCCTTTTCCGCTACCCTCAAAGCGACGGCTCCGAAGGACTCTTTTTCAAAGAATCAAAGGGGGCGACCTCATCCCTGACCAATGCCGACATTTATAGCCATTTGGGAGGAATACCCCGTAAAGACAATGAAACTCCAGTACACTATCTGCGCAAGGTTTGTGAAAACGGGGGCAGCCATAAGACGCTTGACTATTATCTCTGCGCACTTTTGCTCGAACGTCAGTTGGAAGCATTTGTAGCAGCATTGGATACCTATTGGGAAGAAGAAGACAGCTTGCCCTGCCACTATCAAGAAGCCTTGCTCATCCACGAACAGCGGATGATTGCTCCAAAAGACAAAGCAAGCCAAGTGCCAACTGGTTACTTTGCACAGATTTCTCCTTACGTCCGCCAATGTTATGAAGCCTTCAAGAATTTGCAAGAGGATTACCCACAAGCCATTCTGCAGCGCAATTATACACGGCGGAAATATGGCGACACCTATTGGTGGTATTACCATTATGGTGAATAATCTCACACTCAGAATGAAAAAAGAATTGACTGAAAAAGAGGCATTGAACAAAGCATCAGCCTATTGTTCAAGAAGTGAGCACTGCCCATCGGAAGTAAATGAAAAGTTACGCCAATGGGGTATATCTGATGAAATGATACGCCAACGCATCATTACCAGTCTGATGGAGGAGGGATACATTAATGAATCCCGCTTCTGCCATTCCTTTGCCAACGACAAATTCCGCTTCAACCGATGGGGCAAACAAAAGATAGCACTCTACCTTTCACAAAAAGGATTGCCATCCCCGTTAATAGAAGAAGCTTTGGATGAAATAGATAGTGATG
Organism: uncultured Bacteroides sp.; assembly: GCA_964614555.1. Taxonomy (GTDB): domain Bacteria; phylum Bacteroidota; class Bacteroidia; order Bacteroidales; family Bacteroidaceae; genus Phocaeicola_A. Next base: position 4,844 of record CAZTPB010000048.1, on the reverse strand, counting down.
ATGAACTTCAACAAGCCATCCAACTGATAAACCGTAAATTAGAGACAATCCGAACTGACAATCCTTATGAAACTTATGCCAAACTGATGCGCTTTGCAGCCGGACGTGGTATTGGGATGGAAACCGCCCGACAAGCCCTCAAAGCCATAACAGGCAATCTATCCCAATCAGAAGCATAATCCACTTGTCACCGTAATGGAAGCGAGAAGACAAAGCGTGCTCCACCATGATAAGATTCATCAAGCCAAATTTTGCCTCCCAAAGCTTCTATGATTGTCTGGCAGATAGTCAATCCCATGCCTGCCCCTTGCACAAACTCATTGTTTTTCTCAAAACGGTCGAAAAGCACTCCGCGTATATCTTCACTAACCCCACATCCCGTATCTGAAACAGCTATCAGCACCATAGTATTAGCCGGATCACGATCCACCGTCACACTGATACGTCCTTGTTCCGTAAATTTCAATGCATTCTGTATAAGGTTCGTCACCACCTGCATCAAGCGATGTATATCCGTACTCAATTCAAGACTTTCCATCGGTGAGGCAAACTCCAGTGCCACATTCTCTTTCATATCTGCCTGCAAAGTAGCCACCACTCCCGAAAGGAAAGATACGACATCCACCCTTCCAATATCAAAATGTGTCTTTCCTGACTGTATATCAGACACTTCCAACAACCCATCAATCAATTTCACCAATATTTCAGAGTTATGCCATACAATGTTAGCATATTCGCTCAGTTCCGGCTGATCCTTAGCCATCTCAGAAACCACTTGTGAGAAACCCACGATAGAATTGAGTGGTGTACGTATCTCATGACTCATATTGGAAATGAAATTACTTTTCGCCCTCCCTGCTTCTTCGGCTCGTTCCTTGGCTATGCGCAGTTGGTGTTCCGACTTCTGAAGGCTTTCCTTTTCCTTTTGCAGTTGTCTCTCTGACACCTGTAATGTATCACGCAAGCGAGAAATTCTGAGCGAATAGGTTACCGTACCGACCACGGCTCCAACTAACAGAAGGAGTACACAACCGGCAAGCAGAATATACCACTTGTATTCGGAAAAGAAATTTGTGCCCGTCAGCGTACTGTTCACATACAGCGCTTCTTCAGGCAACTCTTCCTTGCCTATTTCCATGGATTTGAGCATCGACTCGTCAAATACATAATCCATAGGAAGTACACTTATTTGTTGTTTTCCCTGCATATTGGAGGCAAAATCTTTTTTGAAGAACTCTGACAATCCACGTTGGGTATCAGTCATTCTCGGCATATATCCGCCAATGGCCCAATACCCTATACCCATTCTGGAAAAACTGAAGACCGGCAACAATACATACGAACGGACATTCTTGAAGGCATACACCGCATTACTCAGATAGTTCGCTCCACTTTTATCTACCGTCCATGCTCCCAAAAGGAGTACCGTACGATATGGCAGCCCACTGATGGCATCCAATGCCTGCTGCATATCCAGCCGACGGCCATCAATATAATGGAAATTCCATTTGCCATACCGTTCGCTCACCTCCTTGACAGCCTGTTGCATACAGAGTCCGGTATAAGAATTGTCAGTCAGCACTGCGATATCATGTGTGTGTCCGTAAAGACGTTGCACAAGGTCAAGATTAGTCGGCACATCATATTCAGTCAGTTCTGCATAACGCACATTATAGTCCTTCATCATCTCCCTTACACTCCGATAGTTTCCATGTTTCCCGGCTGCAATGGAGGTAATGTCATACGACACAGGCAGACAAGCCAACCTACTGTTACACTGAAGTATATATAACGGTATTTGTTGATAAGGCTCTCCCGTCATAGAAAAGTAAGTGATGACAGCTTCATTCCCCAATAGGACTATAGCATCCGGATTGGGATGTTTGTGCAGAATATTCCGCATCGTCTGTTGCCACGTAGCAATATTGCTCAATGAGCGGCAATCCATCGACTCCAACACCGGCATTGTTGCAGAGTTTCCCGATGAAGTGACAAACGAAAACATCTCTTCCTGTATATAGTGGGCATCCTGTCCATAGGAACTGATGCACAATATCTTCCTGACCTTTGCATCATCATCGGCCACCAACTTCTGCCCGACGAACAATGCCAACATCAGAAGCACCGATTGCAGTATCTTATGATGGTGTTTCAACATGGTCTTTTGTCCTTTTAGTCTGAATGAGGGAGCAAATATAGCAATAATAAACAGAAAAAGATGCTGTTTTCCCAAAAAACACACAATAAAATTCCAAGGTCGGACAAAATTTGCATTCTTTCCGCCCCAACAAATGCCAATATCGAAAACCGGTAACTATTCAATAAAAGGCACAGAGGCACGTTTTTTCCATTCACCAATGAATGCCTCCGTGCCTCTGTTTTTTCAGAACCCCTTCCAATCCGGAGACTCTTTCATCGGACATCAGCCGCCCTTCGCTCTACTTCTTCCCAATCAATGATATCCCACAAACGGGCCAAATGGTCAATCCGGCGGTTCTGATAATCAAGATAATAGGCATGTTCCCACACATCAAATCCGAGCAACGGCTTTTTCCCGTACCGCAAAGGGGTGTCCCCATTATGGCAAGAAAGGATTTCAAGCCTTCCCTCTTTATCGGCACAAAGCCATACCCACCCGGAACCGAAGAGTGCCGTACCGGCATCCGTCATCCGTTTCTTGAACAGGTCCATACTGCCGAAATCACGGAGGATGCGCCTCTTCAATTCCCCATCAGGTTCATTTTTGCCCGGCTTCGGGGTAAATTGCAGAAAGTAGAGCTGATGGTTGAGCACCTGACCGGCATTGTTGAACACAGGTCCTTCGGGAGCCTGCTCTACAATTTCACCGATGGAAAGCCCCTCCATGTCAGTGTCCTTTATCAGTTTCTCCAGATTGTTGACATACGTCTGCAGATGTTTGCCATAATGACACTCGATAGTCTCACGGCTAATCACCGGCTCCAACGCATCAGCCGCATAGGGCAGGGTAGGCATAAATTGGCTCATGATGTTGATGAACAATATAGTCAGACAATTCATTTCACTTCACTCTTACGATATCATAGTTGAGGTCAGATACACTCTCCTGCAAATTTCCGTCCACCAGACGCAACGTCGTGTCGTTCACCACCAGGAAGTAGATGGGGGGCTCACCATTCGACGGAGTCAGCTTCACCGCAGTTTTCGGATTCTTCTTCACCGTTTTGTGTACCTTCTGTTGTTTCCCTTTCGTATTGAAAGTCACATGCTTTCCCTTACCATTGGCATCCAAATAAACCATGTCCAACGAAAAGATGGTGTCTTGTCCCTGAATCTCTGCATTCAACGTCAGGACGTAGTCAATCCCCCGACCGTCGGCTGATGGCAATGTGCCTTCAAACACTTCTGAAAAATCCTCCACCATGACAGGAGGCGCAGGAGTCATTTTCGTCGTCTCTGCCGCCTTTTTCTTCTCCGGCTGACAGGCGGCCAATGCTGCCACAAGGACAGCCAGCATGAATACTTTTTTCATCGTTACACTATGTTTTAAGTTAACCATGCCTCAATAACATCTTCCAGAGTGGAAATGTTCGTTCATTCCCGCCTTTTGGACAGAAGAGAAACTGATTTATCATAAATTCCATAAAAAACACCGCACAACAGATACAATTTTCGGGGAATTTATGTAAGTTTGCAACCTGTAAAAACAACATTTTAATACAACGCGATATAATAACGTAATATAATTAAGGTATGTGTGGCATCGTAGGTTATATTGGCAAGCGCGAAGCGTTTCCCATCTTGATAAAAGGACTCAAACGACTGGAATACAGAGGATATGACAGTGCCGGAGTGGCATTGATAAACGACAGACAGGAAATGAACGTCTATAAGGCAAAAGGAAAAGTGTCTGATTTGGAGGACTTTGTTGCCCACAAAGACATCACCGGCACTGCCGGAATCGCCCACACCCGTTGGGCCACACATGGCGAACCTTGTCAGGTGAATGCACATCCGCACTATTCATCGTCGGGCAATCTGGCACTTATCCACAACGGCATCATCGAAAACTATGCCGCTTTGAAAGAAAAACTCAAACGCAAGGGATACACCTTCAAGAGCGGTACCGATACAGAGGTGCTCGTACAACTCATCGAGTTTGTCCAAGAAAGCAAGCACCTGCCCCTGCTCACTGCAGTGGAGATTGCCCTCCGCTCGGTAGTGGGAGCCTATGCCATTGCTGTGCTCGACCGCCGGCAACCCGACCAAATCATTGCCGCACGCAAGAGCAGCCCTCTTGTTGTAGGTATCGGCGATGGCGAATTCTTTCTGGCATCCGACGCTTCGCCCATCATCGAATACACCAACAAAGTAGTTTATCTCGACGATGAAGAAGTAGCCATCATTCGTCCGGACGAAGAGCTGAAGATTGTCAATCTCCATAGTGTAGAGATTACCCCCGAAGTGAAGACCGTCGATATGGAGCTGGGCCAACTGGAGAAGGGGGGCTACCCGCACTTCATGCTCAAAGAGATTTTCGAGCAACCCGATTGCCTGAACGATTGTATGCGCGGCCGCGTCAATGCCGAAGCAGACAACATCGTCCTCTCGGCCATCATCGACCACAAAGAACGCCTCCTGCAGGCACGCCGCTTCATCATTGTCGCCTGCGGCACGTCGTGGCACGCCGGCCTGATAGGCAAGCACCTTATCGAAAATTTCTGCCGTATCCCCGTAGAGGTGGAGTATGCCTCTGAGTTCCGCTACCGCAACCCCGTCATCGACGAACACGATGTCGTGATAGCCGTATCCCAATCGGGCGAGACGGCCGACACACTGGCCGCTGTAGAGCTGGCCCGCAAGCA